>JAFSYD010000139.1 GCA_017443685.1 Lachnospiraceae bacterium
CCGGAGCCGAAGTCAAGATATGCCTTCCCGTCCGGGTCATAAAGATACATTCCCTCTCCCCGCTCAAACACCACGGGAAACCGGTTATACACATGGAGCAGATACCGGTCTGCCTTTTCCATTCTCTCTTTTTGGGTCATTTTTCAGTCCTCCACCGCATCCTTTAAGATCATTGTTCCCATGCCCCGCTTGGTAAAGATTTCAAGCAGCAGGCTGTGTGCGATCCTTCCGTCTAAAATATGCACGCGGGAAACGCCGTTCTCCACTGCCTGGATGCAGTTGGCAAGCTTCGGCAGCATCCCTCCGCCGATCCCGCCGGTATCCAAAAGACATCTGGTCTCCGAAACGGTAAGCCTGGAGATCAGGCTGTCGGGATCGTCCATATCCGCATACACGCCTTCCGTATCCGTTAAAAAGGCAAGCTTCTCCGCGCCCATTGCCTGTGCAATGGCGCAGGCGGCATCGTCCGCATTGATATTGTAGGTCAGAAAATCCTTATCCATTCCGACCGGACAAACGATCGGAAGAAAATCCTTCTCGAGAAGATCAAACAGGATCTTCGGGTTCACCTGTGTGATCTCTCCGACAAACCCGATGTCCTGTCCGTCGGACAGCTTCTTTTCCACAGTGAGCAGGCCGCCGTCCTTGCCGCTTACGCCAGCAGCTAAGATCCCAAGCCTTTGTACCATCGTAACAAGGGATTTGTTCACGCGGTTTAAAACCATTTCCGCGATCTCCATCGTCGCCTCGTCGGTCTTTCGGAAGCCGTTAACGAATTCCGGCGTAAAGCCGCACTTTTCCACCCACCGGCTGATATCCTTACCCCCGCCGTGCACGATGATCGGCTTGAAGCCAACCAGCTTTAACAGCGTCACGTCCTCAATAACGTGCTGCTTCAATTCCTCGTCCAGCATCGCCGAACCGCCGTATTTTACCACAATGATCTTGCGGTTGAACTGCTGGATATAAGGCAGCGCCTCGATCAGAACCTGCGCTTTTGCCATAATTGTCTGCATGCTTTCCATTTCACACCCCTGCATTATGATGCTGCTTTTTCACCTCGTACATCTTCGCGTCTCCCATATGGATCAGCTCATCGAGCTTGTCATGTGTACCGTCATTGTAAACGATGCCGACGGAAACTCCCGTCCCGCATTCATAGATCGAAAACGACTTTTTCGCTGCTTTTTCAAATGCCGCGACATGCTCGTCGATCTCTGCTTCGCTGTGCACCTCATCGATCACGGCAAACTCATCGCCGCCCAGCCTCGCCGTCAATGCATTCGGAAAATGCCGGCGCAGCTGACCGGATAAGATCTCCAGTACCCGGTCGCCGATGTTATGGCCGTAGGTGTCGTTCAACACCTTAAAGCGATCCAGGTCAATATACAGAAGGAAAAACTCCTTTTTCAGATTTTGTGTAAGATAATCGTAAAAATACCGCCGGTTGTACAGCCCGGTCAGCACGTCGGTATTCGCCGCTTTCAAGATGGAACGCTCGTAAGTCCGCTGGAAGGTGATGTCCTGCATCACGCAGATATAGCCGGAGCAATTGTCAAAAAAGTCCCGGATCTCCAGCTCCATCAAAAGGAACCGCTTGATCCTGCCGTTCACACGGATCTGATACTCCTGCGTCACGGAATGGTTGGTATCGTTGATCTGCTCCTTTCCCTGCGGTGCCGCCACCGCACGCTTCCATTCGGTATAATCGAAGCTATCCGCAAAATCTTCATTTGCCGCCGCCTTCTGATAGGTGATGCCCGAACCGGCAACGACACGGCGGAAGTAGGTATTCAAAAGCACCAGCCGCTTTTCAAGGGAAAAGATCGCCATCGGAAACGGCATATTTTCCACCATGATCGAAAGCTCGATGCCAAGACTTTTTAAATTGGTCAGGTCATGCGCGACTCCGATCGTCCCGAAGAGGTTCCCGAGCGTGTCATACAGAGCCGTCTTATACGTCACCAGCTGCTTCATTCCGGTCTTCGTCATCACGGTCTCTTCACCGACGTAAGTCTGTCCCGTGTCGATCGCGATCCTGTCGGATTCCTCACAGGCGTATCCGCCGCTTTCCTCCGGGAGCGGCACATCCCAGACAGCGAAGTGATCCTTGCCTACCACCTCATCCATATCCTTATGGACGACCTCGCAGAACACATCATTCACCATGGAATAAATCCCGTCATCCCTCTTGAACCAGAGCAGGTCGGGGATCGTATTGATCGTCACATCCCAAACCTGCTCGTAGAAGACGGCGTTGAAACGGTTCTTAAGGGAAGTAAGCTCCAAAAGGTAACGCTTTTTTAAAAGAGCGGGACTTGCCGAAGAAAGCCACACATCATCGATCCTGTCGATGCAGTCCGACACAGCCTCTTCTTCGCCGATAAAAATGATGTGCCGCCGCTGTCTGCCTGCGGCTGCCGCCTCTCTGACGTGGTCGGCATTATCACTCAAAAACAAAAGCACTTCTCCTTCGTCTTTAAAAAAAGAAGCGCCTCCGTCCTCCCACGCAAGCAGTCTTGCGGATATTCCCTCCCCGAAGTCGTCCGCGGACAGTGCCGGAGAAAATCGCTCCTCCGACGTGTCCGTTACCACTACGAGATTAAAATCAACCATTGCCATCTGTAATCTTCCCCCGTACAAAAAACACGCGTCAGGTTTTCATACCCCTCCTCATCAGGATATGCTCCTCCGCCGTCGGGAGCCGGTATCTCAGCAGGATGGCATCCTCTCCGAAATTCTTTATAACGATATCCTCCAACGTCTCCGTCTTCTCCACTTCGAAGAGAAATACCCGATGGTTCGCTCCCTTTTTGATCTCTGCGACATAATATGTATTATCCATATTGCAGTCCCTTCTTACGTCCATCCGCACAAAAATAATCGTTTTATTATATCTCTTTTACCGCGTTTCGGCAAGTCTTTTATTCGCCTTTCTTCCCTCTTTTCCCGGCATCCGGCAAAAGCAGCAG
>JAFSYD010000140.1 GCA_017443685.1 Lachnospiraceae bacterium
AAAGGCAAGACTTATTATAGCTATCCACACATGAAATGTCAAGTAATTTTTCTTTTTTTTCAAATTATTTAAAACTATTCGCCCCTGTTTCTCCCGTCTCTAAACAAATAATTGACATTATCACGCTTAAAACCCGAACGCCCCGTCAGTATCCCCTTTTGGAAACCATTAAACGTGGCGTATAATGAACTCATTTCTTTTAAGGATGCGTTGAAATCGGAGCTGAACAGACTGCCGGAAATACGTCCCGGGATAAACTCGATCATAATCATCCCGGCAGCCTCCCCCAAACCAAGCTTTGTTTTTAGAACAAGTTCGAAACATGATATGAATATATCCTGAAAATATTCACGGAATATCCAGTCAAATTTTAATCATACCGTTATTGCACAAGTTACACAACGGTATGAATCAACAAAAAATTTATTTTCTACTTGTGCATTTTTACTAAAAATGCGCCGTATTTTGTCTTTGTTTTTCCATTTACTGGGATATTGTTCCAAAACATTTAGTTTTTATTATGTCCCATGTTTGAAACCATATATTGTTTATTTCTGGCACTAATGCTATAATACAAATGTAATTTTATGCACAAAGCCAATTTCACGGTGTAAGGCGGCGATCCTTACGTATTAACCTATGGCAGACATAATAATCTTGTACATATGTTTTATGTTGGATCCCCTGTACATCAACCTATCGATTTGTGAATAGGAGGTAACGTTCTATGCAATATGTTAGAGCAAACTCTGCAGCAGAGGCTCTGGAGGCTCTGCTCAAATGGGAAGGTAAGGCGATCATCTGCGCCGGCGGCTCCGATGTTATGGTTGACTATAACGCCGGAAAGATCTCGCCAGAAGCCATTGTTGACGTATCCCGCGCGGCGGACATGCGCGAGATCAAGATCGAAAACGGCATGATTACAATCGGAGCAGCCGTGACGTTGACCGAGGTCGCAACACATCCCGAAATCAGAAAGATCTATCCGTCTCTCTGCAAAGGATGCGGAACGGTAGGTTCTCTGCAGATCCGCAACTCGGCGACCCTGGTCGGCAATGTCATTTCCGCACAGCCTGCCGCTGACGGCGCCGTTTCGATTTCCGTTCTTGATCCGATCTTTACGATTCTTTCCAAAGACGGTGTCAGAACGGTTCCGATGACCGAGATGTATGCCGGTTTCGCAAGAAGCAAAGTGGACCACTCCTGCGAGGTCGTGGAGAAGGTCACGATTTCGGTCCCTGCCGATGACGAAGCAGCTGCATTCCAGCGTCTTGAGCTTCGCAAGTCCCTGTCTCTTCCGATGCTGAACGCAGCGGCGATGCTGAAGATCACGGACGGCAAAATCGCATGGGCGCGCATCACTATGGCCCCGGTCGGCGTCGGCCCGGTCCATGCAGTCGTGGCGGAGGAGTATCTGAAGGGCAAAGAGCCGACGGATGCGGTGTTTGTTGAGGCCGGCAAACTGGCGCTTGAAAATGCCAATCCGCGCAGCAATCCGTTGAGAGGAAGCCGCGAATACCGTTTCGACACGCTTCCCGTCATCGTCAGGCGCGCACTTGAAGACTGCCGTGCGCAGTTACAGTAATAAGAAAGGTGGTAAGCAGAATGGTTTTACATACAACGATCAACGGCGAGGCCGTTGTCGCGGAAGTAGATCCGTCCATGTCCATTGCCGAATTCCTTCGTGAGAAGCTGTATCTTACGGGAACCAAAATCGGATGCGGCAAAGGCGAGTGCGGAGCATGCACCGTGATTCTCGACGGAGTTGCCGTTACATCATGCATCATTCCGGTGATGAGAGCGGACGGCGCTGAGATCACCACGATTGAAGGCGTCGCGTATTCTCCGGAGAAGCTTCATCCGATCCAGGAGGAGTTCATCAATAACGGCGCGATCCAGTGCGGATTCTGCATTCCGGGTATGATTATGTCAACAAAGGCTCTGCTGGACAAAAACAATAATCCAACTGTGGCGGAAGTACGTGAAGCACTCGGCGGAAATCTCTGGCGCTGCACCGGCTATGTCAATTTTGAAAAGGCCGTCTTCGCTGCCGCTGAGAGTATGAGAAATGGGGAATAAAAAATGAAATATGTAGGAAAGGATATTGGCCGTAAAGACGGTTTCGACAAGGCTACAGGCCGTGGCTTATTTACCGCAGATATTTTCCTTCCCCGCATGACGTATGCGAAGGTTCTTCGCAGCCCCTATGCGCACGCGAAGGTTGTTTCTATCGATACGAGCGAAGCGGAGGCCCTGCCCGGCGTAGTCGCCGTGGCCTCTTTCAAGAATACAACGAACAAGATCTGGAACGGTGCGGCCCCCATGTTCATCACACCGCCGCCGCACCAGTGCGTCCTTGACCAGACGATTTTTACGGACACACCCAAATATATCGGTGACGAAATCGCAGCGGTTGCCGCGGAAACACTTGAGATCGCCGAGAAGGCAATCAAACTTATCAAGGTGGAGTACGAGGAGCTTCCCGCGGTTTATGACGTTATGGAAGCGATCATGCCGGATGCACCGAAGGTCCAGCCGGAATTTGAGAATCCCGCATTCAATAACATCTGCGGCGGCCCGG
>JAFSYD010000141.1 GCA_017443685.1 Lachnospiraceae bacterium
GAGAAGGTGCAGAAGCTTATCGACGATACGCAAAGCGGTATAGAAGATAACTAGAGAATTGGGAGATTTTGCCTTGTGCAAAATCTCCTTTTCGTTTATAATGGAGTTACCTGAAATGAAGATAAGACCTGTCGTATTTTGAACCTACATTTACTTTAAACGGGACACCTATATCTTTGATATTATGTCAGACCTCATAGAGAGCGCATTTCGCGCGAGAGCCCTTCGGCTCGCAGTGGAAGGCAGAGGATCATTTGCGGTAACCCACCTAACATTAGCGTTAGGAGTCAAAATCACAGGCATACATTTCAGGTAGTATGATTTTAAGTGCAGTCTTTTGAACAGTCACATTGTCTTCAAATCGTTGCAGCGTCAACGTTTCTATGGGTTTTGGTCATATATTTTCTATTCGGTCACACCTTTACTGATTAGAGAAGTCCCCGACGGCAGATCGGATCAGTTTGTGGAAATGCAAAACCAGCTGAAACGGGCATCCCAAAGCGGCCTTTTGCAGCAGATTGAGAACGGATTTCTCGATGGCAGATCAGAGTCTTACGAAAGCTTTATGAAGCTGTATGAGGCGCTGAATACTTATGTGGGTAGGATTGTGGGGCTCAAGACGTCCAGTGGACGTCTGCTTTGAGCCGACCGTAGCGGAGCGAAGAAGCGAAGCACGGAACAATCCGTGAATCACCTTTTGACCCTCAAATCATATATTCGAAGGAGTACGAACATGGGTATGAACAAGTTACAAAGACAAAAACAAAGACACGATATCTTAGCGGCGATCGAACAGGAATTTGTGGATGAGATGGTTTCGGCAAAGCTGGTAACGGACAGGGAGCTTCAGACGGAGGTGCTGGGGGTTGTCATGGAGGATTTCGCGGAGGAAGGACTTGTGTCCACAGGCGAATTCTTCTTTAAGCCGGTGCAAAGTGACGAGGAGGACGTCCAGCTTTTCTGTAATGTCGTTACGATCATGGAGGAGCTGTCGCAGGAGAATTTAGGGAGCTTACGACCGCTGTCTCGGTGATCAATTCCATTGTCCCGATAGGCTGCTTTGCCATCAACCACGAGGCAGGTTCGCTCATTTACCGGCATAATTACGAGATGCTGATGGATCTTTCGGACGATACCTTAAAAGCGTCGGTGGATCTTTGCCTGACCGCGGCTTTGAACACGGTTACGCAGTTTTCGTATCTGCTTGTCGAGGTCAACGAGGGTGAGCGCAAAGCACAGGGCGTGTTCGATGTTTTGGTGCCGTAGGAGGATGATAAGGTGAGAGATCCGGAAACGGCTTTTCAAAGGTCCCGGAAGCGGGGAGCCGCTTTTTTTGTTGCATTTCCACGGTTCGTGGTCTATACTATAGCTTTAGGATTACAATAGGTTTACGGAGGATTTACAATGAAAGACCGTTTACAGGAGATAAAGGAAAAGGCATTTGCCCGCATTTCCTCGGCGGAGGGACTGGATGCGTTAAATGACGTGCGGGTTTCCGTCCTCGGGAAAAAGGGTGAGCTGACTGCCATTTTAAAAGGAATGAAGGATGTCAGCCCCGAAGATCGTCCGAAGGTCGGGCAGTGGGTGAACGACACGCGCGCGATGATCGAGGAGCAGCTTGCCGCGGCGAAGGACAGGCTCGAAGCGGCGAAGCTGGAATTACAGCTTGCGAACGAGACGATCGACGTGACGCTGCCGGGCAGCCGCCCGAAGACCGGACACCGTCACCCGAACACGATCGCCCTTGAAGAGGTCGAGAAGATCTTCATCGGCATGGGTTATGAAGTCGTGGAAGGGCCGGAGATCGAATACGATTATTATAATTTTGAGGCGTTGAACATTCCGGCGAATCATCCGGCAAAGGATGAGCAGGACACGTTTTTCATTGACGATGATATCCTGCTGCGGACACAGACCTCTCCGGTACAGGTGCGCCAGATGGAGCGCGGGAAGCTGCCGATCCGCATGATCGCGCCGGGACGCGTGTTCCGCGCGGATGAGGTGGATGCGACGCATTCGCCCTCCTTCCATCAGATCGAGGGAATGGTGATCGATAAGCATATCACATTTGCGGATCTGAAGGGGACGTTAGAGGAGTTTGCGAAGAAGCTTTTCGGCGAGGATACGAAGGTCAAGTTCCGCCCGCATCATTTTCCGTTTACGGAGCCGTCGGCGGAAGTGGATGTCAGCTGCTTCAAGTGCGGCGGCAAGGGCTGCCGGTTCTGCAAGGGCGAGGGCTGGATCGAGATCTTAGGCTGCGGACAGATCCATCCGCGCGTGTTAAAAATGAGCGGAATCGATCCGGAGGAGTATTCGGGCTTCGCGTTCGGCGTCGGTTTGGAGCGAATCGCGCTGCTCAAATATGAGATTGATGATATGCGGCTTTTATATGAGAATGATGTGAGGTTTTTGGAGCAGTTTTAGCGTAGCAACGAGAAGAAAAGCCTGC
>JAFSYD010000142.1 GCA_017443685.1 Lachnospiraceae bacterium
GTGTGTTCAGCACCGACCGGTTCAATGCGTCCGGGGGACGCATGCTCTGAACCGACCGGAGCGACAGCGGAGACACGAAGTGTAGACATGCCGCACGGGATTGCGAATGTGGGTAGGATTGTGGGGCTCAAAGCAGACGTCCAGTGGAAGTCTGCTTTGATCCGACCGTAGCGGAGCGAAGAAGCGAAGCACGGAACAATCCGTGAATCACCTTTTGACCCTCAAATCATGAATATGTAAAACTGCATCGGACGCCAATTATTTTGGCAGATTGTTGAAATCACCCGGTGAAAAGTATAGAATGGATGTTGGACTATGCTAACTGTTCGGGCGGATGACGCGGCGTTGTATCATATCACGGCAAGGCTTGTCCCGGCGAAGGAGGTCGGCGGCGATCCGCAGTTTGACGATATTACGATGGTGCTGCTGGAAGTGTAACAGGGGGAGTTACTGCGATGAAACGATTTGACATAGAGGAGAAGCGCGAGGACGGCATGCCGGTACTGGCATTTAAGGGAAGACTCGACGCTTCGGCCTACGATACGGCGAAAGAGCGACTGGACGGGATAGCGGAGGATGAGCGGCTGATTTTGGATTTCGGTGAGCTTTCCTATATCTCAAGCAGCGGCTTACGGCTGCTTGTCACCAGACAGAAGAAGCAGAAGGATATGCGGATCATCGGCGTGAATCCGATCGTCATGGAGATCTTTCACGTGACGGGAATGACCGGCGTTTTGAAAACGGAGCCGGCTTTTGAGGAGGTTTCGGTCGAAGGCCTTCCGGTTTTGGGTATGGGCGCATCCTGCGAGGTGTACCGTATGGACGATGAGCGTGTCTTGAAATTATATCTCGCCGAGATTCCGCTTGCACTCATCCGTCAGGAGAAGGAGTATGCCCAGACGGCGTTCTTAAGCGGCGTCAGGACGGCTGTTTCTTATCAGATCGTCACCTGCGGCGGCCGTTACGGTACGATCTTCGAGCTGATGCACGCAAAAACCCTTGCCGAGTTGATGGATAATGATCCCGATCAGCTTCCGGCGTACGCAGCGCAGGCGGGGCAGCTGCTGTCGGAGATTCACCATACATCTTTTCAGGAAGGCGCACTGCCGCGGATCTCTGCGCACTATCATGATATGGCGGACCGGATGGGCGATTATCTGACACCGGAAGAGATCGCGCGGCTTCACCGGTTTATCGATTCGATCCCGGAGCGTGATACGTTTGTTCATGGGGATTTCCACCCGAAGAATATTATGAACTCGGATGAGGGACTGATGCTGATCGATATGGCGGATGCGTCGATGGGCAATCCGGTATTTGACTTAGGCGCATCCTATATGTCTTTTGTGCAGATCCCGAAGACCATGGGAGAAGGCGCAAGGGAAATGATGGGACTCGATCCCGCGCTTTTACCCGGGGCGTGGGAGGTGATCCTGGATACGTACTTTAAGGACCGGACGAAAGAGGTGCGTGCGAAGGCCGCCGTTATGGCCGGCATATTATCGTCGCTGAAGCGGACGCTCATCGTACCGAATCTTACGATGTTCCCGGCCGCCTTGCGCGAGCAGATCATCGCGGGGGCAAGGGAGGAATTCTTCCCGGTGATGGAAGGCTTCGCGGAGGAGTTCAAGGAGCTGTTATAGAGACGATGCGGCCTGCGTGTTATGTTTACAGGGACGCAGACCTGCAGCGTTGTGTTTGTCTCGACAGTAACAGTCACAAGGAGATTTCATAAATGATAAAAATAACCACCCCGTCGGCACTGTCCCACATCGGCGATAATAACCGCCTTTACGGTGCGCCTTGCGCAATGGAGCGCTCCGTGATCACTTTTTCCGGGAAAAACAATATTTTATACTGCGAAGAGGGAGTAACCTTAACAGACGCTAAGCTTTCGTTCAAGGGTGATAACAGCGTGATCTACCTCTCCCGCAGCCAGACGGGCTATACGCTCACAAGGATCGACGTGCATCACGATTGCGTGTGCGCGTTCGGTCCACAGGATATGATATCCCCTCACGGGACGCTGGAGATCATCGCTTCCGAGCACAGTCACTGCGTCTTCGGCGAAGCCTGCTTTATCTCCCTGGAGGTGTTCATCCGTACCTCGGACGCGCACGCGATCTTTTCTGCGACGACGAAGGAGCGTGTGGCGAAGCCGAAGAGTGTATTCATCGGTGACCACGTATGGCTCGGGCAGGGGGTTACCCTGATGAAGGGGACGCGGATCGATTCCGGCGCGATCGTTGGTTCGGCAGCCTGCGTCGCGGGCAAAAGGATCGCGCACAATTCTTCCTGGGCGGGCAATCCCGCGAAGCAGATCGGAACGGGCATTTTCTGGAATCCGTCTCCCGTTCATGGATGGACGGCAGCTGACGGAGAGCAGTACACGGACTACGCGTCATTTTCCGGCTCGGCAAAGGATATCGTCCCGAAGCTGTACCTGCCGCGCTGGCAGGGCGAGGACGCCTTCATTTTCTCTTACGATGACAAAGAGGCTATCCGCTATGAGGATATGGATGCGGCGCTTTCATCGGCAAAGGACGCTGAAGAGCGGTATCTGTATTTAAAAAATCTGTATGAGAACCCGGCAAAGAACCGGTTCGTTCATGGAGAGTGATCAATGAAACAGAAAACTTTTACGGAGTCCATCTTCAATACGATCCTGCCGTCGCAGGTCATCGCGACGCTGTCCGGCTTTTTGGCGATGGTGGTGGATGGTATCGTGGTGGGGCGGTTCTTAGGTGTTACCGCTGTCAGTGCCTGCGGTCTGATCGCGCCGTTAATGATGCTTTTGGTAGCTTTGGCGCAGATGATCTATCACGGCAATCAGATGCTCTGCAGTACCGAGGTGGGCAAAGGAGATATCAGGGAAGCGAACCGTGTCTTTTCGGCAGCTCTTATGACACTGGTGGGGATCGCGGCTGTCTCGTCGGTCCTTATCATACTTTTTCGGACGCCGGTAGCCATTGCCTTAGGCGCCCCGGCAGGCAGCGAGCTTCTGACACTGACCGGGGAGTATCTGGTGGGCTACATCATCGGCGCGCCCGGCTTTATGTGCGTGCTGCTGCTTCCGGGCATCCTGCAGCTGGACGGCGACAGGGAGACTGCCATCCGTGCCGTCCTCGTTCTGATGGTTTCCGACATTGTACTTGACCTTGCCAATGTGTTTATGTTCCATGGCGGGCTTTTCGGCATGGGACTGGCTTCCTCCGTCAGTAATTATCTCGCCCTTCTTTTGATGGCGCTGCATTTTTTCAAAAAGAACGCGATGTTTCGGTTCACGCCGACGGATGCCGCGTGGCAAAGGATGGGCGATGTGGTAAAACGCGGTATGCCCCAGACGGTGTACGCCATCTGCCGGACGTTTATGACCCTGTTTCTGAACCGCATCCTGTTACACTACGGTTCGGAGCTTTACGTGGCGGCGTATTCCATCATCTCCACCATCGGCAACTGCATCATGAGCGTCGGCTCCGGTATCGGAACGATCGCTTTGATGGTGACAGGCGTGGCCAACGGCGAGGAGGACCGCGAGACCTTAAAGGACGTGGTACGGGCGGTTTGGAAGCTGTCGCTCGTCTACAATATTGCCATCATCGTCGTTGTGGAGCTGTTCGCGCCGTTTTTCGTGAACCTGTTCTTAAAGGGCAACGTCGACGCCCGGGATATCGCGGTATGGGGCCTGCGTCTGTATACGCTGTTCCTTGTTTTCTACTCGTTAAACAGCGGGTTCCGTGAATACATCCAGGGGTTAGGGCTTCTTGTTACAGCCAATGCGCAGAATGTTCTGGAAAATGTTTTTGTTACGGGCATGGCTCTTATTCTGGCAAAAGGCGTCGGGATCGACTCTGTATGGCTCTGCTTTTTGTTCGGGCACATCTTAACCTTTGGCTATTTTATCATCACGACCTTTATCAAAAAGAAAAAGGTCGCCTTTACGGCGGAAAACTTCCATCTCGTACCGGAAGGCTACGGCATCCCCGAGGAGGACAGCCTGGAGCTTTCGGTCGCGTCCATCGACGAGGCGGTCGGCTTATCGGAAAAAGCGGCTGCTTTCTGTAAAGAGAAGGGTGCGGATGCA
>JAFSYD010000143.1 GCA_017443685.1 Lachnospiraceae bacterium
CGCCGCCGATGAACGGAATGATATTGCCTTCCATCTCGGGCCATTCGGCAAAGTTTTTCCCGGCACCGGAGATCGCCTGGTAGGTCGTTGCCACCACCTCATACGGCTCGAACACCTTCCACGCGGAAAGCGCCGGCGTATAGGACTGGATCGAGCAGTTCGGCTTTACGGCGATAAAACCGCGCGTCGTGCCTAAGCGCTTCTTTTGATACTCGATGATATCCGTATGCTGCGGATTGATCTCCGGGATCATCATCGGCACATCCGGCGTCCAGCGGTGCGCACTGTTATTGGAGACGACGGGCGTTTCCGTTTTCGCGTAGGCTTCCTCGATCTTTTTGATCTCGTCCTTCGTCATATCCACCGCGGAAAAGACAAAGTCCACTTCGCCCGCAACGGCTTCCACATCGCCGACATCTTTTACTATGATATTCTTCGCCGCTTCGGGGATCGGACGGTCCATCTTCCAGCGACCGCCGACCGCCTCTTCATATGTCTTTCCGGCACTCCGCGGGCTTGCCGCGATCGTCGTCACCTCATACCATGGATGATCCGCCAACAGATCGACAAACCGCTGTCCGACCATTCCCGTGCCGCCTAAAATTCCTGCCTTCAGCTTCTCCTTCATTGTTGTATCTCCTCCTTGCTCTTTTTAATCCAGCCACTTTATGTTATCAATATATTCCCTGCACGATAAGAGTTCTTCCTCGATCGCTTTTTTGCCCGGGGCGCCCTTGGTCTCCCGCGTATTGACGCAGGTCGTCATCGATACCGCTTCATAGATATCCTCGGTAAACTGCCCGGAAAACCGCTGCAGCTCCTCAAGGGTCAGTGCGTCGATCGGCTTGTTTTCCTTAATACAGTAAAGCACCAGCTCGCCGATGATCCCATGGGCATCCCTAAACGGCACGCCCTTTTTTACCAGATAATCCGCCGCGTCGGTCGCGTTGGTAAAGCCGCCCTTCGCGGATGAAAGCATCCGCTCCTTATGAAACGTCGTGGTGGCAAGCATCCCGGTAAAAAGCCGGATGCAGTCCGCCGTCGTCTCCATCGCGTCGAAGGAAAACTCCTTATCCTCCTGCATATCCTTATTGTAAGCCAGCGGCAGTCCCTTCATTACCGTAAGAAGCGCCATAAGGCTTCCGTACACACGCCCCGTCTTGCCGCGCACCAGCTCGGCAATGTCCGGGTTCTTCTTCTGCGGCATTATGGATGAGCCCGTCGAATACGCGTCGGACAGCTCAATGAAGCGGTACTCGTTCGAATTCCAGAGAATGATCTCCTCACAGAACCGCGACAGATGCATCATCACGATCGACAGCGCCGCCAGAAACTCGATCAGATAATCCCGGTCACTGACGCCGTCCATGGAGTTCGCCGTCGGACGGTAAAACCCTAACTTCTGCGCCGTATAATCCCGGTCAAGTCCGTAAGTCGTGCCCGCCAAAGCGCCCGAGCCTAAAGGACATTCGTTCATCCGTTTAAAAATATCAAACATCCGGCCTCTGTCGCGCCGAAACATTTCAAAATACGCGCCGAAGTGGTGCGCCAGGGTCACGGGCTGCGCCTTTTGCAGATGTGTAAAGCCCGGCATGATCGTATCGGTATTGGCTTCCATCACCGAAAAGATCGTCTTTAAAAGCTCGCCCAAATGCCGGTCGATCTGTCCGATACAGCTTCTCGTATACAGCCGCATATCCAGCGCGACCTGGTCATTGCGGCTCCTTCCGGTATGTAATTTCTTGCCCGCGTCGCCGATCCTTTTGATCAGGTTCGCCTCGACGAAGCTGTGAACATCCTCGTATTCATCGGTGATCGCCAGATGTCCGTTCATCACGTCCGCTTCGATCGCCGCGAGGCCGCCTAAGATCGCGTCCCGCTCCTCCTCCGTAAGGATCCCCTGCTTCGCAAGCATCTTCGCGTGAGCGCGGGAGCCCTTGATGTCGTCCTTTAACAGCTTTTTATCAAAGCCTATTGATGCGTTAAAGCGGTATACGTCCTCCGCCGTCTTCTCGGTGAAGCGTCCGCCCCATAATTGTGCCATTATTTTTCTCCTTTTATCCGTGACCCGCAAGGCCCGCCTGTCCCTCCGGCTCTGTCAGTTCCGCCGCTTTTGCCTGTTCCTTCCCGCTCCTGCGCTCCCGCAGACTGTACACACAGCCGCAGTAATCCTGCCGGTA
>JAFSYD010000144.1 GCA_017443685.1 Lachnospiraceae bacterium
CGTTTGTTCAGGCGACGCAGGACCGGATGGTCTTGGAGATTATGAGGGGCTGTATCCGCGGATGCCGGTTTTGTCAGGCGGGAATGGTGTACCGGCCGAATCGCGAGCGCTCGCTTGATGTGTTGAAAAAATACGCGCTTGAACTGATCGAATCGACCGGACATCACGAAATCTCTTTAAGCTCATTAAGCTCAAGTGATTATTCGCGCCTTCCGGAGCTGATTGATTTTCTCATCGAAGAATGCGACAAAAGGCATATCAACATTTCCCTGCCTTCCCTGCGGATCGATGCGTTTTCGCTGGATGTGATGAAAAAGGTGCAGGATATCAAGAAAAGTTCGATCACCTTCGCGCCGGAGGCGGGTTCGCAGAAAATGCGTAATATCATCAACAAGGGTCTGACCGAGGATGATATTTTCGGTGGGGCACAGCTTGCCTTTCAGGGTGGTTGGAACAAGATTAAACTATATTTCATGCTCGGACTTCCGAATGAGACTGACGAGGATGTACTTGCCATTCCGGAGCTTGCAGATAAGATCGCGGCACTTTACTATGATACCGTCCCGAAGGAGAAGAGACAGGGACGGTGCAATATCAATATTTCCACGTCGTTTTTCGTGCCGAAGCCGTTCACGCCGCTGCAATGGGCGCAGATGTATCCACAGGAGGAGTATCTGCGGCGCGCACATAAGTTAAAAGAGACAATGCAGGCCAAGCTGAACCACAAGAGCCTGTCCTATCAGTATCACCAGGCGGATGCGACGATCTTAGAGGGCGTATTCGCGAGAGGGGATCGTCGTCTCGGAAAGGTGATCCTTGCGGCATATCATAACGGTGCCGCTTTCGACGCGTGGAGCGAATATTTTGATATGGACCGCTGGATGAATGCCTTTGCAGCTTGCGGGATCGATCCGGATTTCTATATTATGCGTGAAAGAGCGGAAGACGAGCTCTTCTCATGGGATTTCATTGATACAGGGGTGTCGAAAGCCTTTTTGCTGCGGGAATGGAAGCAGGCAAAAGCCGGTGAGGTCACGCCGAACTGCCGCGAGCGCTGTTCGGGCTGCGGATGTATGCAGTTTAAAAGCGGAGTCTGTGCAAGGTAGGAAAAGCGGCGTGTATATGAGGAAGGAAAGCTGTGGCTGCCGGCGGGCTTCGGTGCGGCGTATGTTTTTGGACTGCTGAACAGTTACTGGCAGCGTATTGTATGCGGGAGGATGACTTGTTTTGAAATACAGGATTCGTTTTGCAAAATATGGCGTGATGCGGTATGTCGGGCATCTGGATCTGATGCGTTTTTTTCAGAAGGCGTTGAAGCGTGCGAATGTGCCGTTGGCGTATTCAAAAGGTTTCCATCCGCATCCGCTGATCTCCTTTGCGGCGCCGCTTTCGGTCGGTGTGACGAGCGGCGGGGAGTATATGGACATCGTAACGGAAGAAGCGGTTGACCGTGAGGCGATGCGCGACGCCTTGAATAAGAATATGGTCGAGGGTGTGAGCATCGTCGGGGTAACCGAGCTTGCCGAGACGGCGAAAAACGCAATGGCGGCGGTTGAAGCGGCGGATTATTATGTGTATTTTAAGACGGACTGTGCGCAAGATGAAAGAGATCTCACCGGATACGCGCAGGCCATCCGCTCCTTTTACAGCGATGCATTGGAAATCCGCGTCACGAAGCAGACAAAAAAGAGCGAGCGGACCATTGATTTAAAGCCGCTGATTTATGATTTTCGCCTGCTTGCGGCTGATAAATGGACGGCGGATAAGGACGGGTTCGAGGAAGCCGCAGCCGTCTGGCAGGCGGTTCTTTCAGAGGAAGCATATTCGAATGATATGCCGGTATTCTATTTAAAGGTGAAAAGCGGCAGTACCGACAACATCAAGCCGGAGCTTGTGATGGAGCATTACCTTGCATCAATGGTCATCGGCCCCGGTACATACCGCCTTGGCATCCACCGGATCGACATGTATCAGACGGATGCAGACGGCGAATTGGTATCGCTCGGGGGATGACAGGAGGGGGACGCCCTAAAACTGTTGTGGCAGATATACAGCAGACAAAAAAGACGGCAAAAGCCGTCTTTTTCACAGATGGTACGCTTGTGAATCATTAACAGTTCCTTACGACAGCTGATCAGCTCTTCGTGCTCATCATAGACGCGATTCGCGCTACAATCTGAACCATCGGCATGGTCTGCAGGACGATCCGCCCCGGTCCGGTAACAACCGTATTGAAAAGTCCCTCGCCGCCAAACAGGACATTCTTTACGCCCTTGATCATAACAACGTCGATGGAGCAGGTATCATCCATCATGACAAGATATCCGCTGTCAATGGTCTTGGACTCTCCTGCGGCAAGCTCATATTCCACGGTGCTGCCGTCGATTTCGATCAAGGCGGTTCCCTGCCCGGACAGCTTCTGCATTACGAAGCCTTCTCCGCCGAAGAAGCCGGTGCCGATTTTTTTCTGGAAGAAGATGTCAAGGTCAACGCTCTCATCAGAGGCAAGAAAAGCCCCCTTCTGACATACGACCGAGCGTCCCGGCTGGATGTCTATCGCACGGATCTCACCCGGCGAATTGGCGGAAAACGCAATCTCGCCGTCAGCGTTCGCCACATAACGGTTCAGAAATAACGTCTCATTCGTAAGCACCCGGCCGACCAGCTTGCCGAGTCCGCCGGATTTCGTCTCCATTTGAATGGTCGGATCCATCCATGACATGGCTCCTGCCTCGCAGTTGATCGCCTCGCCCGCACTCATTTTGCAAACCGCAACCGGGAAGCTGCCGCCTTTGATTTCATATCTCATATCCATTCCTCCTTATATTGTGGATATTGACTGTCAGAGTCATTGTACCACAAAATGATGTGAAAAAACAGATTTATCTGAGGTTTGGGTGAAAATATAGTCTATTCCTTTGAAAATCTATTGAAAAATGACAAATTTTTTTCGGGGCGGGGCAGATGTAGTGTTGGCGAATGAGTCAACCTCTAAGTGTTGATTTTGTGGAAAATACGCGAAAAACAACATCTTGACACATCCTCTTTCTTTATGTAAATTAAAGTAAATGATGAATAAACAATCAATGCCCTTAATCGGAAATGTGTGGATTCCGGCTGGGGTGTTTTTGTCTATGCTATGGGTGTTTTGGTGTAGGGGTCTTAAGGGTAAGGGAGACATAATTATGAAAGCTTTAATGAAAAAGATTCTGTCCGTAACATTGGCGATTGCTCTCGCCGTTCTTGGTGCATTCTCATATGTGCCGCTGCATGCGCTGCATCAGAAGATGAGTGAGGTCAAGGCGGCGCCAGCTGCATATTATTCGCCGGAGATTTCAAGTTTTGTTGTGAAACCTGACAGCTCAACAATAGATATTGGGAAAAATACCACGGTAAATGCGACGCTTTCTCCTTCGTTCAATTTTACCGGTAATATTTCTTTTCGATCTGATAATGAGAGTGTCGCCGTTGTAAGCAGCCCAAGTATGGGAACATCAGGAACAACAGCTTCTTGTACTGTAACTGGTATTGGACAAGGAACTGTAACGATTTTCGCAAGTGCTACTGATAAGGTAGGAGAAAAGGTTGGGTACTGTACAATAACGGTGGTTAATCCAGTGGTATACGTTACAGATATTGCACTTGGAAGTTCAAGCCTTACGGTAGAAAAGGGAAAAACCGGTAGTGTAACGGCAACGGTGAATCCTTCCACAGCGGCTGCATCTGATAGAACGGTTACCTGGTCTTCAAACGATACTTCTGTTGCAACTGTCGATAGTAACGGCGTAGTAACGGGTATAAAAAAGGGTACTACTACAATTAAGGCTACATCGGTTGGAAAGAAAGCAGATGGAAGTTCTGCAACTAATAGCTATACCGTAACGGTAACCGATGATACTAGTAAAAAGCCCTCCATATCCATCAGTAAAACGAGGGTTTCTGTTGGTACCAGTAGTAATAGTAATGATGATGAGTGGAATGAAAGCGTTGAAGTTTCCTTAAGCAATACAAGTGAGTTCTTTACAAAAGATATTCAATTCAAAACAACCAACGATGAGTATTTTGATTATGAAAAAAAGAAATCAAATTCAAGTGATACCACTACAAAGATCAGAATAAAGGGAACCAATAAGACGACAAGTCAGAAGAAGGGCTATCTGACCGCATATATCAAATATAATGGAGAAGAAATAAAGACGGATGAATTAGAGATAACGATAGGTTACAAGGATTCCAGTTCCTCCAGCAGCTCAAGTTCAAGTTCAACGACTACAACTACGAGCACTTCCGGCAGCAAGATCACCGGGAATGCCCGTGACGGCGCGGTTAACGCTTCGGCACTGAAGAACGCGAACAGCGGCAAGTCCATTCAGCCAAACAGCGCGGCGCAGAAGAACGGCTTCAATACCGTCAGTGCGGTAGCTGATGCTTTAGCCAACGCGACGAACCGCACAAAGCTTTTAACGACCGCAGTTGAAGTCGGAAGCTTAAGGATGGGCGTATATTCCTCAAATCCGGCGGCGGTCAACGGCAAGCTTACTACATCACAGACCGATGCGCTTGGTGCGATCCTAAGCCAGCAGGAGATGTTCGATGTTGTAACGGGTAATGCCGCGGCAGCCGCGACGCTGACGCTTACCGCACTGGATTCCGCAAGTGTTGACGCGGGAGCAAAGACGGCAATCGAGGGCGCGAAGAAGGCCAATGAGAATGTGTATTATTTCGGCTCGGATATGATCCTTACCATTTCCTATACGAATGGTTCCAGCAACAGTTACGGGATCACACAGTTCGGTTCGCCGCTTTCAATCTCGTATGATATACCGACATCGATCCGCGGCAACAGCAATTATCGTATCATTCGTACCCATGCGGCAGTGGCGGGCGGTGCGCTGACCGCAGCGTCCTTGGACGATCAGGACAAGGTAGATACAACGGTAACGGTCAGCACGGATAAGATGTGCGTAATGGCCTTTGCCTATAGCGGGAATGCAACCGGCGGCGGTACATCTTCGTCGGCGGCAGCCGGTTCGACGCCGGCGTCAAGCTCCGGCTCCAGTTCCGGCAGCGGATCGAAGTCCGGTGCGGCATCCTCCGCAAGTGAAGAAAAGAGCAGCAGCACGGCACCGGGGATGCATGACCTCTTAGATGCGGTAAGTGACGGTATGGCGAACGCCGACGTTCCTGCACTGATGGGCACGATAGCGATCGAGAACCTGATCATCATTATCGAGGGCATCATCTTCTTGACCGGACGCCGCAGAAGAGCAACTTTCGAATACGTAGAAAGGAAGCCGGCCAAAGCACCGGAAAAGCCAAAGAAAGTATCACCGCGTGCAGTTATTCACGTATAATTCATAGGTAGCGTACAATAAGGGCTGTCACAACCGGGATTGATGAATTGCCTACCGGCATCGAAAGTCAAACCCGGCTGCGGCAGCCCTGTATA
>JAFSYD010000145.1 GCA_017443685.1 Lachnospiraceae bacterium
GTTCGGCTTATTATTAGCAGTACGCTGCCGATGTTTAAGACCATACAGATGACGCTGGACGCGATGCTTTTGCGTGTGAGCGAAAATCTTGAGGGTGTCCGCGTGATCCGTGCGTTCCATACGGGAGAACGCGAGCGGGAGAAATTTTCCGAACGTGCGGATGAGCTGTACGGCTGGCAGATACGGGCGGGCAGCGTGCAGGCGCTTTTAAATCCGCTGACCTATGTGACGGTAAATCTCGGGGTCGTTTTCCTTCTGTGGTACGCGTCGGTACGGGTGAATGCGGGTCTTCTGCTGCAGGGGGAGGTCGTCGCCCTTTGCAACTATATGTCGCAGATCCTGGTGGAGCTGGTAAAGTTCGCGAACCTTGTGACCCTGGTTACGCGGGGCCTGGCATCGGCCGCACGCGTGGAAGGGATCATGGATATGAAGGCGGACGAGAGGGAACATTTGACGCCGGATCCGGAAAAGACGGCGGCAGATCGTGTGCCTGCGGTGCGTATAAAGGACGCGCCGGGATTGCCGGTGGAAACGGCGGGCGGCAGAGGGGATCTGTCCGGAGCTGATTTTTTTGCGATCGAATTTAAGGACGTGACCTTTGCATACGGCGAAGGCGAGGATGCAACCTTAGAGCACATCTCTTTTTACGTAAGGCAGGGCCAGACGCTCGGGATCATAGGGGGGACCGGCGCCGGAAAAAGTACGATCGCACGGCTGATGCGTCACGCCTATGACGCGGACAGGGGGCAGGTGCTTTTGTTCGGGAAGGATGTACGGACATTTTCGGATGATGAAATGGCGAAGACCGTGGCAAACGTTCCGCAGAAAGCAAGCCTGATCGCGGGCGACATCGCGGCAAACTTACGGCTTGGAAAACAGGATGCGGCGGAGGATGCGCTTTGGGAGGCGCTTGCGCGGGCGCAGGCAAAGGATTTTGTCGAGGAAAGAAACGGGCAGCTATATGCGGAGGTTGCCAAAAAGGGAGCGAATTTCTCCGGTGGACAGCGGCAGAGGCTTACGATCGCGAGAGCTCTTTGCGTCGGCGCGCCGGTGCTGATATTGGATGATGCGGCGAGCGCACTCGACCTTGCGACGGAAAGTCGCCTGAAAACGGCATTGGATGAAATGACCGGCGTGACGAAGGTCATCATTTCACAGCGGGCGTCGTCCGTACGGAACGCGGATAAGATCATCGTGATCGAGGACGGCTGGTGCGTGGGTGACGGGACACACGAGGAGCTGCTGGAAAAGTGCGACATATATCAGGAAATCTATTATGCTCAGTATCCGGAAGAGGAACAAAGCAGTTTGGGTGCCTGAACTTTGTTTTCCCGCTGTTACGGAAGGCGGTCTTACGAAGCTGAAAGTGCCGATGCGGCCCGCGTGCAGGAGCCTAGTACTGTCCGAGAACGAAGTGATCGGGTAACAGTACTGGGTCCGACCGGTCAGAGTAAGTCAAATATTACTTGCAGTAATATAGGAGACGTATTATAGAAAGGAACATTTTTTGAAACGGATCATTGCAGAGTTAAATCCATACCGCTTTTACATCGCCGCCGTTCTTGTTTTCGCTTTTATTACGGTGGTGATGACGCTGCGCATTCCGGTACTGACCGGACAGGCGGTGGACTGTATCGTTTCGGCGCAGAATGTGGATACGGCGGGTCTTTTTCACGTGCTTGCGGAAATGGGCGTCTCGATCGCGGTAACCATCATAGCGCAATATCTGATGAACCGCATCAACAATCACATTGCGTACAGTCTGACAAGGAGTCTGCGCGGGCGGGCGTTTGACACATTAAGCCGGCTGTCGGTCGGGCAGATCGATAAGCACCCGCACGGGGATTACATCAGTCGGATCATTACGGACGCGGACGTGTTTTCGGATGGACTGCTGCTGGGCTTTTCCCAGCTGTTTTCCGGGGTGCTGACGATCATTCTGACGATCGTATTCATGGCCCGTATCAGCTTTCTTTTGGCGATGATCGTCGTGGTCTTAACGCCGGTTTCCGTATTTGTTGCGAAATATATCTCAAGCCGGTCGTACCGGTTTTTCCAGACGCAGGCGGATGATCGCGGGGTGCTGACGGATTTTGTGGATGAACGGATCGAGGGGCAGAAGCTGCTGAAATCCTTTTCTTATATGGATCAAACGATCGCGGATTTTGAAAAAATGAACGCATGCCTGACGGAAAGCTCGATAAAAGCAACCTTTTTTTCATCTCTGCCGAACCCGTCGAGCCGTTTTGTCAACAATCTGATCTATATGAGCGTCGGCGTTGCGGGAGCGTTTGCCGCTATGAACGGCCATCTGACCATCGGCGGGCTGACCGCTTTTTTGGCGTACTCGGCGCAGTACGCGAAGCCGTTTAACGAGATCACGGGCGTCGTGACGGAGATGGGGAATGCGATCGTCTGCGCGGGGCGGCTGTTCGAGCTCATGGATGAACCCCGGGAGACGGAGACCGGGGACGGCACCTTGGGAAGGGTCGCGGGGCGGATCGGCTTTTCGGATGTCAGCTTTTCGTATCGGAAGAATGAGCCGCTGATGGAGCATATTTCGCTTGCGATCCATAAGGGGGAGCGTATCGCGATCGTAGGTCCGACCGGTGCCGGGAAAACAACGCTGATCAATCTTCTGATGCGGTTTTATGATATTGACGACGGGACGATCACGATCGACGAAAGGGATGTGCGCACCGTGACAAGGGATGATCTGCGGGCGCATTTCGGGATGGTGCTGCAGGAAACATGGCTGGCAGAGGGGACGGTTGCGGACAATATCAAAATGGGACACCCCGAAGCGACGATGGATGATGTGATCCGCGCGGCGGAGCAGACGAAGGCGCACGAATTTATCCGCAAGCTGCCGCAGAAATACGAAACGTTTTTGACGACGGACGGGGGCGTGCTCTCGCAGGGGCAAAAGCAGCTGCTGTGCATCACGCGCGTGATGCTGTCCCTGCCGCCGATGCTGATCTTAGACGAGGCGACGTCCTCCATCGACACCCGGACCGAA
>JAFSYD010000146.1 GCA_017443685.1 Lachnospiraceae bacterium
CGTGCCGAAGACTCTGGTGCGGCATCTGGTGCGGTATTACGCGAATGTACTCTGCGAGGAAGGAAGCGTTTTGCAAAAGGTATTATCCGATGTTTTGGATACACCGGTATCGCCGGAATTGCTGCCGCCCAAAGACGGACAGATCGCGCAGAAGACCGAAGATCTGGTGGGACCGTATGAGCTGCATGACTTTTTTCTGTATTATCTGATGCGCTTCGCGTTTGCGCCGTCGAAGATCTTTCGGCTGGCAAAGCATGCGTTTGCGGGGCGTTATGAGGATGATGTGATCCTCCACTGGGAAACGGTCTTTTACCGCCGCTTTTTCGCGCAGCAGTTCAAGCGCTCCTGTCTGCCGGACGGTCCGAAGGTCGGTACGGTGGCGCTTTCCCCGCGGGGTGACTGGCGGATGCCTTCGGATGCGGCATGGGCGGCTTGGCAGAAGGATCTGGAGACGATCATGGGATAGCTTTTTCGTAACCGCTCGGGTCATCCGGGCGGTTTGGCTTTTTACATAATTACAATGACAGGCAGGAAAAAGAGGCGGAAATTGGTTACTATTTACATTGACTTTTCGGGTTGACAGGCTATAATACCGTGTTGCAAGGTAAATTATTTTTTTTGGAAAAGATCAAGGGGAACGAAGGCATTATGGAGGAGAATCAGACGACGGAACAAAAAAACCGTTTCGTCGAGGCAAGAAAGAAAAAAAGAGAAGCGGAAAAAAGAAAGGAGTCGGGCGGCAGCCGGATGCCCGTTTTGATCGGGGCGATCACGGTAACCGCGATCGCGGCTGTGTATGTCGGCGTTGCTGTATATTTTAACAGTCATTTCTTTTTTAACAGTACGGTGAACGGTGCGGACAGTTCCTGCGCTTCCGTAGCCGTGGTGAAGGAGCGGATCAAAAAGGCCGGGGATGAATATGTCCTTACGATCACGGAGAAGGACGGCACGACCGAGGAGATCGCGTCTTCGGACATTGATCTTGCGATCGACGTGGATAACGGCGATGTTGAGAAGTTCCTTGCGAGGCAGAATTCCATTGCCTGGATCGGTTCGCTTTTCCATCCGACCGAATACAAGAACGACGCGATCGTATCTTATGACCACGCGAAGCTGGCGGCGGCGGTGAAAGCCCTTCCCTGTGCGACGCGGAAGGATGTGACCGAAACGAAGGACGCTAAGTTTACGTTTGACGGCAGCTCCTTTGTTGTTGTAGATGAGGTCTACGGTACGAATGTCGAGCTTTCCGCTCTTACGGCGAGTATCGCGGAGGCAGTAACGCTTTTAGAGCCCGAGCTTAACCTGTATGAGGATAAATGCTATGTACAGCCGCAGGTGACGGCGGAATCCGAAGAGCTGAACGCGCTTGTGGATGAGCTCAATAAAAAGTTAAATATCAAGATCACATACGATGTCGGGGAGACGGTTCCGGCGTCCGAGATCGCAAAATGGCTGGTCCCGGGAGAGGATGCGACCCTTTCTTTTGATGATGAGGCAATGGCGGAATATGTTGCGAAAATGGCCTCGGAGTACAACACGGCAGGCAAGCCCCACACGTTACAGACGACGGCGAGCGGCGCGGTGACGGTGGACCGGGGTACCTACGGTTGGCGGATCGACCAGCCGGCGGAGGTAGAGCAGCTGAAGAAGGATATCGAAAAGGGCGAGGATGTTACGCGCGAATTCGTATATTCGACGACAGCGGCGTCCCGCACCGGCAACGATTACGGCAATACCTATGTGGAGATCAACCTGACGGCGCAGACACTCTATCTGTACGTGAATGGCGAGCTTAAAATGACGACGCCGTGCACGACAGGGACTTTAAGCAAGGGCGGTGCGACGCCGACCGGTATCTACGGCGTGATGTATAAAGCACGTGACAAATACTTATCCGGTGGTGTCGGAAGGAACGCAAACGCCTTTGTCAACTACTGGATGCCGTTCTACGGCAACTACGGCATGCATGATGCGCAGTGGCGCTCGTCCTTCGGCGGAAATTATTACAAGACGGCCGGCTCGAACGGTTGCGTGAACCTGCCGCTTGCATCGGCAAAGACGCTGTTCAACAGCATCGAGGCGAACACGCCGGTATTTATCTATACATCGGGTGCGGATACGCAGACCGAGATCGCGACGGCGAATGCGGCGGTTGCGGTGGAAAATAAGATCGCGTCCCTGCCGGAGACGATCACGTTCGGTACGGAGCCTGCGCTCGCGGAGGCACGCGCGGCATTTGAAGCGTTATCCGACAGCTCGAAGGAGCTGGTATCGAACATAGGCGCGCTGGAAAACGATGAGGTAATTTTACAGACGTTAAAGGATGAGAATCCGGAGGCGTACGCGGCGTATCTGCAGCAGCAGTCCGAGCAGACCGAGATCGTTGAAGGCGGTGCGGGGCAGCCGGTGGAAGAAGCGGAAGAGAACGCGGAAGGTGCGGCTGCCGCGGAGTAAGCGGCTTGTAAAAAAGGTTTTTCGTCGAAGCGGCATTAAAATACGTGCTATTTCGCAAAAGGACGGAGCGGCCTGCTTCCTGTACCGGAATGAACGGTCGCGGCCGGATGGAGATGGAATAATGTCTGAATGGGAAAAAAATGTGCGGCGGGTGATCCCCTATGTACCGGGGGAGCAGCCCGCCGATGTAAATGTAATCAAGCTGAATACGAATGAAAATCCGTATCCGCCGGCGCCCGCGGTTTGTGAGGCGGTGAAAAAATTTGACACCTCCGTACTGCGCAAGTACCCGGCACCGGATGCGAAGCGGCTTGTCGCGGCACTTTCGGATGCATTTGAGATTCCGGAAGATCAGATTTTTGTCGGTGTCGGGTCGGATGATGTGCTGGCGATGTCGGTTCTTACTTTTTTTAACGGCAAAAAGCCGGTGCTGATGGCGGATGTCACCTATTCCTTCTATGATGTGTGGGCCGAGCTTTTTCGCATTCCGTATGAAAGTATTCCGCTGAATGGGGATTTCCGCTATGAGCTTTCCGATTATCTGCGGCCGAACGGCGGCGTTGTGATCGCGAATCCGAATGCGCCGACCGCGCTTGTCGAGCCGAAGGAGTTTTTTGAAGAGCTGTTGGAGAAGAATCCGTCTTCGGTCGTGATCGTGGATGAGGCTTACGGCGATTTTTACGGCTGGAGCGCGAAGGGGCTTTTGGATCGGTATGAGAATCTTCTGGTGGTCGGGACGTTTTCCAAGTCTCGCTCACTGGCGGGCAGCCGGATCGGCTTTGCCTTTGGCAGCAGAAAGCTGATCTCTTATCTTAATGATGTCAAGTTTTCGTTCAATTCCTATACGATGGATGCGATCACGCTTGCGGTCGGTGAGGCGGCGCTGTCCCCCCGGTCACGGGAATACTACCATACGATGACGGAAATGATCATCGCGACAAGGGAATCCGCGAAAAAGCGGCTTGCCGGATTGGGCTTTACCTGTACGGATTCGCGGGCGAACTTTGTGTTTGCGACGCATAGCGTGATACCGGCGAAGGAGATTTTTGAAAAGCTGAAGGAGCATAAGATATATGTCCGTTATTTCGACAAGCCGAGGATCGATAATTATCTGCGGATCACGATCGGGACGGATGACGAGATGACAGAACTTTACAAAGCATTGGAGGAGATCGGATGCAGGCAATCGTAGAAGCGTTTTCTAATACATTGGGGCAGCACATATCGGCAGAGCTGTGCGTCTTTATTATCTCGATGATGCCCATATTGGAGCTGCGCGGAGGGCTTTTGGCGGCGTGGTCATTGAACGTTCCGATCACGACGGCGATCCCGATCTGCATCATCGGGAACATCATTCCGATCCCTTTTATCCTGCTGTTCATCCGGCAGGTGTTTGAGTGGGCGAAAAAGGTGTCCTTCCTGCGCGGGATCGTAGAACGGCTTGAAGCCCGGGCAATGAAAAAGAGCGCGGATGTGGCAAATTACGAGTTCCTGGGGCTTATGCTTTTTGTCGGGATCCCGCTGCCGGGAACCGGTGCGTGGACGGGATCGCTCATCGCGTCTCTTTTGGAAATGGATGTTAAGAAAGCGGTTGTGGCGGAGCTTTTGGGGATAGCGCTTGCGACGGTGATCGTCAGTGTATTCTCGTATGGGCTTTTGGGATCGGTGCTGCATTAGATCTTTCGTTTGACATCGCCGCGGGCGGTTACGATCTGATATCCGGCCGAGCTTACCCGCGTTTCAAGACAATCCCTGCACTGTGCGCTTTCGTCGCCGGTGCAGATTTTATTTTCGTAAAGTGCATAGAGCCTGCGGACATCCACGGGCGAGAGATTCGGCATCAATACGTTTGCGCCGCATTTTAAACCCATTTCCCGTCCGAGGGGATGGATGGTTCCGAGAGCCGTCGTCGCGGGAAGAAGGGCGTGCGGGAAAAGAAGCCGCAGGAGGGAAAGCAGCCGCAGCGTCAGTGCGAGGCTGCCGTTTTTTTCATTTGCAAACGGCGTGTTATTGTGTGTAAGATACGGACCGATGCCGATCATATCGGGGTCCAGTTTTTGCAGAAAACGCAGATCGGAAAGGATGGTTTCAGGAGTCTGACCCGGTGAACCGACCATGATGCCGCTTCCGACCTGATAGCCGATCTCTTTTAAGTCGTACAGACAGCGCATGCGGTTTTTGAGGGACATTTCCGGTGGATGGAGACGGGCGTAATGGGTATCGTCCGCCGTTTCGTGGCGCAGCAGGTACCGGTCGGCGCCCGCGTCAAAAAAGGCCTGATAGGAGGCGCGGTCTTTCTCTCCGATCGAAAGGGTGAGCGCGCAGTCGGGGTGCTGCTCTTTGATGGAAGAGACGATGTCGCAAATGTACGTATCGGTAAAGTAAGGATCCTCGCCGCCCTGTAGTACGAAGGTGCGAAAGCCTAATTTGAAACCTGCCGCGGTACAGGACAGGATCTCCTCTTTTGTAAGGCGGTAGCGCGTTAAGCTGCCGTTGCCCCGGCGGATGCCGCAGTAGTAACAGTTGTTTTTGCAATGATTTGTAAATTCGATCAGTCCCCGGACGTAGACATTCGTTCCGTAATGTGCCCGGCGGACGGTGTCGGCTCTTTTGGCTAAGTATCGGTCGGGGTCGGCATCTGCGTGTCGGTCGACGTCGGAATGGGGGGGCTTATCGGAAGCACGGAGCGATCCCGGCCAAAAAGCAGCTCCGATGTTCGGGATATCCGTAAGCGGCATGCCGATCAGCGCCAATAATCCCTCGTCGGAAAGGTCCTTATTCTTTTCCAGTTCATCAATGAGTTTTTGCATGTAATGTTCCCTATAGATATCATTCTGTCACTGCCCGGGCCGCGACTTAAACTGAGTATAACACGAAACAAAGCGGGCGGCAATCATATTGATATACCTTGCATTTGGGAAAGAGATCGTTCGTGTGCCGCCTTGAATTGTTGTAAAAAATCTCTATTGAAATCTGCATTGTTTTCCTTTAAAATACATAGGATACTTTAGCGTAGGAAAGAAGGCTGCCGGACTTTGCGGCGGCAAAAGAAAGAAGGTTGTTATGGGTTATAAGATCGGTGTCATCAAAGGAGACGGGATCGGACCGGAGATCGTGACGGAAGCTGTAAAGGTGCTGGATCATATCGCTTTAAAATACGGACATCAGTTTGATTATACTAAGATATTGATGGGCGGCTGTTCCATCGACGCCTGTGGCGTGCCGCTGACCGAAGAGGCGATCACAGCGGCGAAGGCGAGCGATGCGGTGCTGATGGGATCCATCGGCGGCGATGCGAAGACGTCCCCGTGGTATCAGCTTCCGCCCGAGAAGCGGCCGGAGGCAGGTCTGCTCGGCATTCGAAAAGCGCTTAATCTGTTCGCGAATCTTCGTCCTGCAAATCTGTATAAGGAGTTGAAGGAAGCATGTCCTTTGCGGGATGACATTATCGGCGACGGCTTCGATATGATGATCATGCGGGAGCTTACCGGCGGTTTATATTTCGGCGCACGCAAGACCGAAGAGATTGACGGCAAAATGACCGCGGTCGACACCCTGATCTATAATGAAGACGAGATCCGGCGTATCGCGATCCGTGCCTTTGATACGGCGGCAAAGCGGCGGAAAAAGGTGACGAGTGTGGACAAGGCGAACGTGCTCGATTCTTCCCGTCTGTGGCGGAAGATCGTGGAAGAGGTGGCAAAGGATTATCCCGATATCACCCTGGAGCATATGCTTGTGGATAATGCGGCGATGCAGATCGTAAAGAACCCGCGGCAGTTTGACGTGATCCTGACGGAGAATATGTTCGGAGATATCCTTTCCGATGAGGCGAGCATGGTGACCGGCTCCATCGGAATGTTGGCCAGCGCCAGCCTGAATGACAGTAAGTTTGGCCTGTATGAGCCCAGCCACGGTTCCGCACCGGATATCGCGGGACAGGATATCGCAAATCCCATTGCAACGGTGCTCAGCGCATCTATGATGCTGCGCTACAGCTTTGATCTGGACAAAGAAGCGGACGCCATTGACGCGGCAGTGAAGCAGGTGCTGACGGACGGGTATCGCACCGGAGACATCATGTCGGAGGGCTGCACCAAGGTTGGCTGCTCCAGGATGGGGGATCTGCTGGTAGAAAGGATTCGCTAATTGGATAAATTA
>JAFSYD010000147.1 GCA_017443685.1 Lachnospiraceae bacterium
AATTATAAAAAATTCCCAAAATCATTCCGCTCATCCCTTTTCGAGCTTTGCAAACGATGCGAACATCTTCCGCGTCGTCCCATCGTCAAAGTCGATCGTCACCTCAAAATCCTTCCCGCCGTCGTTGATCGATCGTACGGTCCCCTCGCCGAATTTACGGTGGAACACCCGGTCGCCGACGCCGTAAGCAAGGGTTGATTTTTCGATCTTCGTGCCGAAATCCTTCGCCGGCGCAAACTGCTTCTGGTACACGGAGGCCGCCGTCGGCTCATTTTTAAACGTTTTGCGCGGCTGCTTTCTGGGACTTGCATATCCCTCGCCCGTATGGTAGGACTCATACCGCTCGCCCGCGATCAGCGGCTTCGGGATCTCTCTTACAAAACGCGACACCGCCGCGTACTGCGTCTCTCCGCGCAGCATCCGCATCTTCGCGGAGGTCAGAGTCAGATGCTTTTTTGCGCGCGTGATGCCGACATAACACAGGCGACGCTCTTCCTCCACCTCCTCGGTGCTGTTATCCGACGAGATCGACATAAAGCTCGGGAACAGACCGTCCTCCATCCCCGCAAGATAGACATCTTCAAATTCCAGCCCCTTCGCGGAATGCAGGGTCATCAGCACCACATATTCATCGTCCTCGGTCAGCCGGTCAATGTCCGCCACAAGCGCCACATTCTCCAGAAAGCCCGACAACGTGGGCGCTTCCTCTTCCGCCTCATAACTGACAGCCTTCGTATACAGCTCGTCGAGGTTCTCGATCCTTGCTGTCGCCTCATCCGTCCCTTCAAGCTCAAGCTCGGTCCGATACCCCGTCAGGTCCCAGACATCCCGGATCAGGTTCGCGACCCCCATCGTCTTCGCTTCTTCCTTCAGCCCTTCGATAAAATTGACAAATTCCAGTATCTTCGTTTTCGCTCTTGCCAGTCCGGACATTTCGCCCGCCCGCGTCATCGCCTCGTAAAACGACAGCTCATTCACATAGGCATAGTCCGCGATCCGGGAAATGGTCGCCGCGCCGATCCCCCGCTTCGGAACATTGATGATCCGCCGCACCGCCACATCATCCTTCGGATTGTCGATCGTCTTCAGATAAGCAAGGACGTCCTTGATCTCTTTTCTCTGGTAAAAGTTGACGCCGCCGACGATCCGGTACGGAATATCGTCCACCAGAAACTTTTCCTCGAGAAGCCGCGACTGCGCGTTCGTCCGGTACAATACGGCTGTGTCCCTAAGCGCAAGCTCGCCCGCACGGTATTTTTTTAATATATCATAGGCGATAAACTCCGCCTCCTCATAAGCGGAATCAAACTGCTTCACCACGATCCGCTCGCCTGCGCCGTTATCCGTCCAAAGACGCTTCTCCTTGCGCCCGAAATTGTTCGAGATCACGTTATTCGCAACGTCTAAGATCGTCTGCGTCGAGCGGTAATTCTGCTCTAAGCGGATCACCTTCGCATCCGGGTAATGACGCTCAAAATCCAGAATGTTGCGGATATTCGCTCCCCTGAATTTGTAAATGGACTGGTCGTCGTCGCCCACCACGCACAGGTTATGATGGGACGCGCAAAGAAGCCGGACAAACTCGAACTGCGCCGTGTTCGTATCCTGGTACTCGTCAACCATCACGTATTGAAACCGTCCCTGGTAATAATTCAGCACCTCGGGATCCGTCTGAAACAGCTGCACCGCAAGCATCAGAAGATCGTCAAAATCAAGCGCCCCGTTCGCCCGAAGCCTCGCCTGGTATTCCCGGTAGACACTCGCCTCCCTGCGGATATGCGCATCCCGTTCATTGCCGGCGGCATAAGACTCCGGTGGGATCAGCTCATTCTTCGCAGCGGATATCTTATTAAGGAAATATTTTTCCTTGAACTTTTTCGGATCGAGATTCATCTGCTTGATGACCTCTTTCATCACCGTTTTGCTGTCGTCCGCGTCATAGATGCTGAAATTGCTGTCGATCCCGAGCCGGTCGATATATCGCCGCAGAATGCGCACGCACGTAGAGTGGAAGGTCGCCACCCACACGGCTTCGGCTCCCGGCCCCGCCATATGGTTAATGCGGCGGCGCATCTCGCCCGCGGCCTTATTGGTGAAGGTGATCGCCATAATGTTGTATGGGGCAACCCCCTTTTCCTGCATCAGATAAGCAACGCGGTGTGTCAGCACCCGCGTCTTCCCGCTCCCGGCTCCCGCAAGGATCAGTACAGGACCTTCCGTCGTAGTGACGCCTTCCAGTTGTTCTTTATTTAAAGCCTGTTCCCACTCACTCATTCCTGTTACCTTCCAAACGGTCGAGGATCGTATGGTAACCGCCCTCGCCATAGGATAACGCCCGGTTGACACGGCTGATCGTTGCCGTGGACGCCCCCGTCTCCTCCGAGATCTCCTGATAGGTCGCATTTTGCTTTAACATTTTTGCCACGGCGAGCCGCTGCTGCAATGCGAATAATTCGCCCACCGTACAAAGGTCTTCTAAGAAAGCGTTCGCCTCTTTCCTCGTCTGCACACAAGCCACCGCGTCCAAAAGCAGCTCGTTCATTTCGCCTTCCCTGTTCTTTTTCAAAACAAATCCCCTTATGTCCCTTATGCCGCAGCTGTTCACAAACCGCGGACCGCTGCCGGATACTGCCTATAATATGATAACGCCGCGCTCCTTTGCGTAGGCAACATCTTCCTCGCTCCAGATCGACACCTGTACCTCTCCGATATGCGCCTTCCGTAAAAAGAACATACAGATCCGCGACTGACCGATACCGCCGCCAATGGTATACGGCAGCTTTTTGTCGAGGATCGCCTTCTGGAACGGAAGCTCCATCCGATCCGTACAGCCGGCCTTGACAAGCTGCTCCTTCAACGATACTTCATCCACGCGGATGCCCATCGAAGACAGCTCCAAAGCGATATCCGTCACCGGATAATATACGATAATATCCCCGTTCAGCTGCCAGTCGTCGTAGTCCGGCGCACGCCCGTCGTGCTTTTCGCCATTGGATAACAGATCGCCGATCTTCATTAAGAAAATGGCTCCATATTCCTTCGCCGCCTCGTATTCCCTTTCGTGCGGCGTCTTGTCCGGGTATTTATCCAGAAGCTCCTGCGTCGTTAAAAATGTGATCTGCTCCGGCAGGAAGCATTCGACGTATTCATATCGGTTCGACATATATTTTTCCGTCAGGCGAAGCGCTTCATACACGGACTTTACCGTAGCGCGCAGCGTCTCTTCCGTACGGTCTTCCTTTTCAATGATCCGCTCCCAGTCCCACTGGTCGACATAGATGGAATGGATGTTGTCCGTCTCCTCGTCGCGGCGGATCGCGTTCATATCGGTATAAAGTCCCTGTCCCACCGAAAACCCATATCGGTCAAGCGCCTGCCGCTTCCACTTCGCGAGCGACTGCACGAGTTCCGCGCTGTGATCGGCATCGTTTAAAATGTCAAACGCGACGGGACGTTCGTATCCGTTCAGGTTGTCGTTCAGACCGGTTTTCGGATCAACAAACAGCGGCGCCGACACGCGCAGCAGATTGAGCCTTGCGGAGAGCATGCCCTGGAAGGTATCCTTGACGGTTTTGATCGCTTTCTGGGTCTCGAAGAGATC
>JAFSYD010000148.1 GCA_017443685.1 Lachnospiraceae bacterium
CAAGCGCCACGAACTTAAGGCTACTGAAATCAAAGCCGGTATCCTCAGGCAGCTTCATCCAGCGTTCGAGCATATAGCTGGCACTGAACAAAAACGAGATGCGATGCGCCGAAATAGCCTTGTAGAACCATGGATTTAAAAAACCAAGCGGTACGGTGACCACCGTCGCGCCCATGGCAAAGGGCAGATGCACCTGGTCGATGATACCGTAGGAGTTGCTGAGATCCAGCATCGTCGCGCTCACGAGATGGTCGAACGGCAGGGAGATATCCTTTATCATCATAAAGCTTGCCACTGCCGCGTTCAGCGCACAGTCCGACATGGGCACCGGCTTTCCCGTTCCGCTGGTGGTGCCGGTGGTATGCATGATAAGAGCGTTTTCGTCGGTCTCCTTAAGCGCGTACCGCACCGGACGGCTGCCGTAAGACGCCAGCAGCGTCTCCATGCAGATCGGCCGAAAGAGCGCCTTCATGGACGCGTACTTGGCCTCCTGCACCGCCGCAAGCATCGGAACAGACGTTGCACCGCCAATGGATACATGCAGAAGGATCAAATGGTTAAGCCCCAGCTCCTTCCGTTTTAACATAAGCTCTCTGACCAGATCCGGCTGGGCCAGGTCATCCGTAATGATGAAGTCCGTCAGCTTCTCCTGGCGAATGGTCTCCTCGATACGGGTAAAATTGAACGCCGACCAGGACGCCACCAGCGAAACCTGCGCTCCCACCATATTAAGGCCATAGAACGCAAATGTGACCTCCGCACAGGTAGAACCCAGGACGCCTACACGGGAATGCTTCTCCTCCGTCATATCAAGTGCTGTAAAGACCGACGCGTAGCGCTCCCATTCCCGGAACATACGGCCGAAGGTATACTTTTTGCTGCCGTCAATAATAGCCGTCCTGTTCAGTTCGCTGCCGCTGAAACCGCACAGATTGCGAATGTACTTCCAGGCTTTTTGTTCCTGATCTACGCTTCGCTTGTCAGCCGTCGCGTCAAATATGCTTATCGTTTCCATTGTTCCTCCCCTTTTAATAAATCCCGTTAATATATTTTGTCAGCGACTGTCTGTCATAGAAATCCTCATACTTCCGGATCGGAAGGTCGGGATCGGCGCCGCGGTCGATGTCGTAATAGGAGCCGTTTTTGAACACGCTCATCCGCTGGTAGCTTGAAATATTGAATATGCTGCCGCCGGCGGTCGAAAGCGTATGAACCGAGCAGGAACCGCCGCCCGAGGTCATCCCCACAAGGGTTACATCCGGCGACATCATAAAGGAATTGGGCACCAGATTGCCGCAGGAGAAGCTGACCGGAGAAGTCAGACAGTAAAGGTTCAGCCCCTTACCCGATAACGTATCCTGCTCGTCAAAATTCCCGTCTCTGTTGGTATCGATCTTGTATACCGCGGTGGACGCGGCTCCGGTCATCGTATTGATCACGTTGGTATCACCGTTGCCGAGATACGTGCCGATCACGTAGGATGCTTCGTTGATGGCGCCGCCTGTGTTCATCGACAAATCCATGACCACGTTCTCGATCGGGCTGTTTTCCCGCAGGATGCGGTCACAGGCATACTGCATCAGGCGGATCGTATCCGTAAGCTCCTCCTCGGTGGGTTCGCTTAAGTAATCGATGTCCGGCATCGGATCCGTGAATTCGTCAAAGGTAATGTACGCCGTGTTGCCGACCTCCTCATAGGGCGGAATGCCGTCCGGATACGCCGCTGCCCTTGCGTCCCTGAACTTATACGCGGTGGTGCGGAAGCTCCTGTTGCTCGGACCCTGGATCCCCTCAACCTCTTTTTCAAAGGCATCCGCGTCGGTCTGATACGACGGGCTTACAAACTGGCTGTGCAGATCATCCAGGTACAGGGTGATCGCTTTATGCAGCGCCACGTCCGCTTTCAGCGGATCCGTCGACTGCAGCGCCTTGCTTAAGCCCACATTAAAGAAGTATTCATCGAAGCTTTCGATCCCATGCACCTCTTTTAAACCGTATTCATAGTCAAGCGCGAAGCACAGCTCGTTATAGGCGAATTTCGCGTATTCCTCCGAGCGCGTACCCGTCGCGGAATGATAGATTTCGGAAAGCTTATCATCCAGCCCGCCGGCAAGAATGATGCACTCGCCGTTATACAGCGCATAGCAGACGTAGTAGCTTAAGATCAGGTCGCGTGCCGTCTGCAGCGGCATATAAAAGCCGTCGCCCTCTTTTTCCAGATAGATCCCGTATGGCTTTAAGTCGAAGGTCATGACCTTGCCGTACCGGTCGTTGGAAAGCTCTTCGACGCTGGAAAAAAGCTTGCCGGACGAACCGTACGGAATCCCGAGACCGCCGATATCCACAAGGGGACCGTCGCCGAGATGCAAAAAGACGCAGCGCTCGCCGAGATGCTTCTGTATCAGCCGGTCGAGCGCGCGGAAGTCTCCGTGGCTGTCGGAGAATACGATGAGCTTCAGGGAATCCATGGCGCAAATGCCCGGCG
>JAFSYD010000149.1 GCA_017443685.1 Lachnospiraceae bacterium
ATGATCATGGCGGCGTTCTTATCGCTCGGCTTTAAGGATGTGAAATACTACGGACAGGCGCGTGTGTTCAAGGATATCGCGTTTATCGAAAAGAGAAAGGTGTTCTTTGCCGTATCCCTTGCCGCGATCTGCGCGGGCTTTATCGCGATGGGGATCCATTATGCCGGCGGCGAAAAGGCCTTGAATTTCAGTCTGGAGTTCCTGGGCGGTACATCTACAACGGTGGGCTTTAACGAAGACTACTCGATCGCCGAGATTGATGAAAAGGTCGTTCCGGTGGTAAGCAGGATCACAGGGGATAACGACATTCAGACACAGAAGGTCAGCGGTACGGATGAGGTCATCATCAAGACGCGGAAGCTTGAGCTTGCGGAAAGAGAAGCGTTAAATACGGCGCTGGAAGAGAACTTCGGCGTGGAAGAGACCTCCATTTCTTCCGAGAACATCAGCTCGACGATCAGCGGCGAAATGCGCCGGGAAGCGATCGTGGCGGTTCTCGTGGCGGCGTTCTTTATGCTTTTGTATATCTGGTTCAGATTCAAGGATATCCGTTTTGCATCGAGCGCGATCATCGCTCTTTTGCACGACGTATTGGTGGTCCTGGCGCTGTATGCGATCGTACGGCTTTCGGTCGGCAGTGCGTTCATTGCCTGCATGCTGACGGTCATCGGTTATTCGGTCAACGATACGATCGTCATTTTCGACCGTGTCCGTGAGAATATGGGACGCTTAAAGGATAAGAACAGTGCCGGGGAGCTTGCGGCTTTGGCGGACTCCTCGATCTCGCAGACCTTATCGCGATCCATTTCGACTTCGATCACGACGGCGATCACGATTCTGATGCTGCTGATCTTAGGCGTATCGACGATCAAGGAATTTGCGCTTCCGCTTTTGGCAGGCGTCATCTGCGGTACGTATTCTTCAATCTGTATCGCGACGGAATTATGGTATCTGATGCGCGTTCATATTAAGAGCAGACATGCCGAGGTGCCGGAAAAGGGCGGTAAGAAGGCAAAGCCGAAGAAAAAGCCGGAACGTGCAACGAAGGAAAATGAAGGGCTTGTGGTATAGAGCTTTTCGAAAACCGGGGTGGGTTATATAGATATATGTTCGGGGGAAAAGCGTATTGGCGTGATGGAAGCATTATGTTAAAGGAGAGAAGCTATGTACACGTTAGATGATATTAAGGCGGTTGATCCCGAGATCGCGGCAGTGATCCGCGATGAATATGAAAGGCAGTCAAGCCATATTGAGCTGATCGCTTCGGAGAACTGGGTTTCCCCGGCGGTGATGTCGGCGATGGGTTCGGTATTGACGAATAAATACGCGGAAGGCTATCCGGGCAAGCGTTATTACGGTGGCTGCGAGATAGTGGATGTGGCAGAGGACTTGGCAAGGGAGCGTGCGAAGCAGCTTTTCGGCGCAGAGTATGTCAATGTTCAGCCGCATTCGGGTGCGCAGGCAAATATGACGGTACAGTTTGCGGTATGCGAGCCGGGTGATACGGTCATGGGCATGAGTCTTGACCACGGCGGACATTTATCACACGTCAGTCCGGTGAATTTTTCCGGTAAATATTTTAACATCGTTCCTTACGGCGTGAATGATCAGGGTGTGATCGATTATGACGAAGTAGAGCGGATCGCTAAGGAATGCAAGCCGAAAATGATCATCTGCGGCGCGTCGGCCTATGCGCGGACCATCGACTTTAAGCGTTTCCGCGAGATCGCGGATGTGGTCGGTGCCGTGCTGCTTGCGGATATCGCGCACATTGCGGGTCTGGTGGCAACGGGTTACCATCCTTCGCCGATCCCGTACGCGCACATTACGACGACGACGACGCATAAGACCCTGCGCGGACCGCGCGGCGGCATGATCATGTCCTCGAATGAGGTCAATGAGAAATACAACTTCAATAAGGCAATGTTCCCGGGAATCCAGGGAGGTCCTTTGATGCACGTGATCGCTGCGAAGGCGGTATGCTTTAAAGAGGCGCTTGAGCCGTCGTTTAAGGAGTACATCGGCAATGTGGTTGCGAATGCGAAGGCACTCTCGGAAGGGCTTATGAGCCGCGATATGGATATCGTTTCGGGTGGTACGGACAATCATCTGATGCTTCTGGATCTGATCCGGTATGATAAGACGGGCAAGGAGATCGAGGCGCTGCTTGACAATGCGCACATCACGGCGAACAAGAATACCGTACCGAACGATCCGAAGAGCCCGTTCGTAACCAGCGGCATCCGTCTCGGTACGCCGGCAGCGACGAGCCGCGGATTGATCGCAAAGGACTTCGATCAGGTGGCGGAGGCGATCGCGGCTGTGGTAAAGGAAGGCGATGCGGGAGTAGATAAGGCTCGTGCTATTGTAGATGCGCTTACGGCGAAATATCCGCTGTCGGGTGATTTTTAAGCGGTATAGGTGCGGCGGACAGGAGTAAAGTAGAACATACAGGGGGAAAGGAACACATGATAGACATCAAGTTTTTACGTGAGAATCCGGACATTGTAAAAGAGAATATCAAAAAGAAATTCCAGGATCACAAGCTTCCGATGGTCGACGAGGTGATCGAGTATGACGCGAAGGTGCGTGCCGTCAAAGCGGAAGGCGACGAGCTGCGCGCGAACCGCAACAAGATCTCGAAGCAGATCGGCGCGCTGATGGCGCAGGGCAGGAAGGACGAGGCGGAAGCCGTTAAGGAAGAGGTGACGAAGAACGCCGAGCGTCTTGTTAAGCTCGAAGAAGAAGAGCGGCGCTTAAATGAAGAGATCACGAAGCGCATGATGACGATCCCGAACATCATCGATCCGTCCGTGCCCATCGGTGAGGACGATTCGAAGAACGTGGAGATCGAAAAGTTCGGTGAGCCGGTGGTACCTGATTTTGAAGTTCCGTATCATACGGACATTATGGCACGTTTTGACGGGATCGATTTCGAGGCGGCCGGACGTGTATCCGGCAACGGCTTTTACTACCTGATGGGTGACATCGCACGCCTGCATTCGGCCGTGTTGGCATACGCGAGAGACTTTATGATCGACCGCGGGTTCACCTACTGTGTGCCGCCTTTTATGATCCGAAGCGATGTCGTGACCGGCGTTATGAGCTTTGAGGAAATGGATGCGATGATGTATAAGATTGAGGGCGAAGACCTTTATCTCATCGGTACGTCGGAGCATTCGATGATCGGCAAATTCAAGGGAGAGCTGCTTGATGAGGAGAAGCTTCCCTATACGATGACAAGCTACTCGCCCTGTTTCCGGAAGGAGAAGGGGGCGCACGGTATTGAGGAGCGCGGCGTTTACCGTATCCATCAGTTTGAAAAGCAGGAGATGATCGTCGTCTGCAAGCCAAAGGATGCGATGTACTGGTACGATCAGCTCTGGAAGAACACGGTGGATCTCTTCCGCAGCATGGATATTCCGGTGCGCACGCTGGAGTGCTGCTCGGGCGATCTGGCGGATCTGAAGGTGAAGTCGTGCGACGTTGAGGCGTGGTCGCCGCGGCAGAAGAAGTATTTTGAGGTCGGCAGCTGCTCGAACCTCGGAGATGCGCAGGCGAGACGGCTTGGCATCCGCGTTAAGGGAGCGGACAAGAATAAATATTTTGCCAACACCTTAAACAACACGGTGGTCGCTCCGCCGCGTATGCTGATCGCATTTTTGGAGAACAACTTAAATGCGGATGGCAGTGTGAACATTCCTGAGGTATTGCGTCCTTATATGGGCGGCAAGGAAAAGCTCGAACCGAAAAATTAATGGAACCGTTCAGATGCCTGAAGGGTTGCATTGTCACAACATGTAACGGTGCGTATGTATATTCAGTTAGACAGTCAGGTCTTATATTACAAAAAAACAGGCAGCGGCAGACCGCTTTTGATGCTGCACGGCAACGGGGAGAGCCACGAGATCTTTGACGCGTTATCGGATGATCTTGAGGGTGATTTTACGATGTATCTGCCCGATACCAGAGGCTGCGGGCTGTCTTCGCCGAGTGGGAATGGTCAGTATCATTATGAGGATATGGCAGGGGATATGCGAAAGCTTTTGGATGCGATCGATGTCAGGTCCTGCGATATCTTCGGCTTTTCGGACGGAGCGGTGATCGCGATGCTGCTTGCGATCGAATTCCCCGAGCGGGTGCGTAGGATGATCCTTTGCGGAGCGAACCTGTCGCCTGCCGGGCTTAAATTTATGGCGAAGCGTAAGATAAAAGCCGAGTATCGCAAAACGAAGAACGATATGATCGCAATGATGCTGCGCGAGCCGAACCTGACTGCGGACGATCTTGCGAAGATCAAGGCCCCGACGCTTGTATGTGCCGGGGAGAAGGATCTTATCAAGGAGGCCGAGACCAGACAGATCGCGCATGGGATCCCGGATGCGAAGCTTTTCATCGTGCCGGGCGAAGACCACGCAAGCTACGTGATCAACAGCACGCGGATGGCGCCTAGCATACGGAAGTTTCTGAGGTAACAGTTTTGGATAAGCAAAATCAGTTTAAGCAAAATCAAAATCCGGCGGGAGGACCGTATGGCAATCCGCGATCGAACCCGGCGGGAGGATCGTATGGCAATCCGCGATCCGATCCGGCGGGAGCGCCGTATAACAATCCATATGGTATGCCGCAAAGGGAAAAAAAGGACGGACAGGTGTACGGTGCGGCGTCGCTGGTTCTCGGGTTCCTTGCGCTGATCCTGTTTTGCGCCTGCATCAATGTGCCGGTGGCAATGCTTTCGCTGTTTTTCGGAATGGTGCAGATCATCGGTTATAAGGATAAGCTTTTGGCGGGATTCGGGATCGCGCTTTCCGTCGCGTCGATCATTCTGATGATCGTTGCGATTTTGATCTTTACAAGTATTCATATCGATCTGGGATCGCTTTCGCCGAATGGCTTCGGCAGCGGAACCGACAGTTACGAAGAATACTTTGAACAGTACTTTAATAACCTGGAGGATGGGAGTTTTTAAATGAAGACGAAATACGAAGCCGTCAACACCGATCTGAACTTTGTGGATCGTGAAAAAGAGGTCGAAAAGTTCTGGAAGGACAATGACATTTTTGGCAAATCGTTAAAGATCCGCGAGGGCAGGCCGACCTATATGTTTTACGACGGGCCGCCGACGGCGAACGGAAAGCCGCATATCGGTCACGTACTGACACGCGTGATCAAGGATATGATCCCCCGCTATCAGACGATGAAGGGGAATTATGTGCCGAGGAAGGCCGGCTGGGACACGCATGGCCTGCCGGTCGAGCTTGAGGTGGAAAAAAAGCTCGGCTTAAACGGCAAGGACCAGATCGAAGAATACGGGATGGAGCCTTTCATCAAAGAGTGCAAGGAATCTGTCTGGAAATACAAGGGAATGTGGGAGGATTTTTCCGCAACCGTCGGTTTCTGGGCGGATATGGACGATCCCTACATCACCTATGACGACAATTTCATTGAGTCCGAGTGGTGGGCCTTAAAGGAGATCTGGGACAAAGAGCTTCTGTATAAGGGCTTTAAGGTGGTTCCCTACTGCCCGCGCTGCGGGACGCCGCTTTCCGCACAGGAGGTGGCGCAGGGGTATAAGACGGTTAAGGAGCGTTCCGCGATCGTCCGCTTCAAGGTTAAGGACGAGGACGCGTATTTTCTCGCGTGGACGACGACGCCGTGGACGCTGCCGTCGAATGTCGGCCTTTGCGTGAACCCGAAGGATACCTACGTTAAGGTAAAAGCGAAGGACGGCTTCACCTATTATCTGGCAAAAGAGCTTTGCGACAGCGTATTCGCGCGGCTTGCGGAGGATAAGGAAGAAACGCGTCTTTATGAAGTGCTCGAGGAATACACGGGTAAAGATCTGGAATACAGGGAGTACGAGCCGCTTTTTGCCTGCACCGGTGAAAAGGTGGCGAAGATGCCGAACGCTAAGGGCTTTTATGTCATCTGCGACAGCTACGTTACGATGACGGACGGTACCGGTATCGTTCATACCGCGCCTGCCTTCGGTGAGGACGACGCGCGTGTCTGCGGGAATTATAAGATGCCGTTCGTGCAGTTTGTCGATGAAAAGGGATGCATGACGGCGGATACGCCCTATGCCGGAATTTTTGTAAAAGACGCCGATCTTAAGATCCTGCAGGATCTCGATAAGGACGGCAAATTATACGACGCGCCGAAGTTCGAGCATGAATATCCCCACTGCTGGCGCTGTGAGACGCCGCTCATTTACTATGCGAGAGAGTCATGGTTTATCAAGATGACCGAAGTGCGCGACGACCTGATAAAGAACAACAATACGGTCAACTGGATCCCGGAGTCCATCGGAAAGGGACGTTTCGGCGACTGGCTGGAAAATGTCCAGGACTGGGGGATCTCACGGAACCGTTACTGGGGCACGCCGCTTAACATCTGGGAGTGCGCGGACTGCGGCTATCAGGAGGCGGTCGGAAGCCGGAAGGAGCTGGCCGAAAAGGCGGGTGATCCGAACGTTGCATCGATCGAGCTGCACCGTCCATATATTGACGGGGTGACGTATGACTGCCCGCACTGCGGCAAGAGGATGAAGCGTGTGCCGGAGGTCATTGACTGCTGGTTCGATTCGGGCGCGATGCCGTTTGCGCAGTATCACTATCCGTTTGAAAATAAGGAGCTGTTCGAGAGCCGGTTCCCGGCGCAGTTCATTTCGGAAGCGGTCGATCAGACGAGAGGCTGGTTCTACTCGCTGATGGCGGAAAGCACGCTTCTTTTCAACAAAGCGCCCTATGAGAACGTTATCGTCCTGGGACATGTACAGGACGAAAAGGGCCAGAAGATGTCAAAGTCGAAGGGCAATGCGGTAGACCCCTTTGAGGCGCTTGAAACGTACGGTGCAGACGCCATCCGGTGGTATTTTTACATCAATTCCGCACCGTGGCTGCCGAACCGTTTTCACGGGGACGCGGTGGTGGAAGGACAGCGGAAGTTCATGGGTACGCTCTGGAATACGTACGCATTCTTCGTATTGTACGCGAACATCGATGATTTTGACGCGACGCAATACACCCTTTCCTATGATGAGTTGTCCGTAATGGATAAGTGGATCTTATCCCGTCTGCATTCGACGATCCGCGAGGTGGACGGCAATCTTGCGAATTACCGTATCCCGGAAACGGCGCGTGCGTTGCAGGGTTTCGTGGAGGACCTGTCGAACTGGTATGTCAGAAGAAGCCGGGAGCGTTTCTGGGCAAAAGGGATGGAGCAGGATAAGATCAATGCATACATGACGCTGTATACGGCGCTTGTGGAGATCGCGAAGGCGTCCGCGCCGATGATCCCGTTTATGGCGGAGGAGATATACCGCAATCTGGTATGCGGGATCGATCCGAAGGCACCGGAAAGCGTTCATCTGTGTGATTTCCCGGTCGCGAACATTTCGTGGATCGATGATGCGCTCGAAGCGGATATGAAGGAGCTTCTTAAGATCGTCGTTTACGGACGTGCCTGCAGGAACGCGGCGAACATCAAGAACCGCCAGCCTATCGGGCAGATGTATTTTAAGGCCCAAAAGCCGCTGGCTGATTATTACGTATCGATCATCGCTGACGAATTGAATGTGAAAAACGTTGCCTTCGCCGATGATCTGTCGGATTACACGACGTATGAATTCAAGCCGAATCTGCCTGTGGTCGGCAAGAAATACGGCAAATTCGTAAAAGGTATCCGCGAGGCGCTGGCTGCCTGCGACGGCAATGCCGCAAAGGCGGCGCTGGATAAGGATGGTTCGATCCATTTGCCCGAGGTGGACGAGTCGATCGTTTTGGAAGAGGGCGACCTTTTGATCGAACGCACACAAAAAGAGGGCTTTGTCACGGACGGCGACATCGAGGTTACGGTCGTACTGGATACGACGCTGACCGAGGCGCTGATAGAAGAGGGCTTTGTCCGCGAGATCATTTCGAAGGTGCAGACCATGCGAAAGGAAGCGGATTTTGAAGTGACCGATCATATCACGGTCGGCTACGAAGGCACGGATAAGTTAAACGCGATCTTCGATCGCAATAAGGAAATGATCGCGAAAGAGGTTTTGGCCGACGCGATCGGCAACGCAACGGAAGGGGGCGGTTACAATAAATCTTGGAACATTAATGGGGAGGAAGTCACCCTCTCAGTTAAACGCAAGTAAGGTTGACTACGGAATGACACTGCAAGGCAAGGAGGACAGGATGACAGCAGTCGATACGACAAGACCGGAGAACTACACGGTTTTGGAAGACATCATCAAAAAGAACGTTCGCCGGATGTACCGTAAGGATTTCGCGGAGGCGAACAGTCAGGAAATCTATCAGGCGCTTTCACTCGCGGTAAAAGACGTCGTGATCGACGACTGGCTGAAAACGCAGCAGGCGATCCATGAGCAGAAGCCGAAGATCGTATACTATATGTCGATGGAGTTTTTGATGGGACGCGCGCTCGGCAATATTCTGCTGAATTTAAGCCGTTACGACAACGTAAAAAAGGCTCTCGAGGAAATGAACATCGATATCAAC
>JAFSYD010000150.1 GCA_017443685.1 Lachnospiraceae bacterium
ATGGTGGCCCGCATAGAAAGCGGCGCCGGCAGATCCGGCGCAAGCCTGAACAGGAAATACATGAAAGAACTCAGAAAGTTTCCGGATAAGAACAAGAAGGTCCGAAACGTCAAGGAGGGCGAAGAGTTCTTTGTGTTTTCCTTAGAGAGCGGACGGTATCCCGGATGGGCGAGCGTTTCCACCCCGGAAGGCGAAAACGGAACAGCGTACGTTTGGTCCGACGCCCTCCGGTACGAATAACCCTTACGCCACGCCGCGCGCACGCAGGCGCACAAGGGCAAGCTGCGCAGAATACGCAACGAGGTACACAACAAACACTGAGGAGGAAGCGTAAGGCTTCCTCCTTTCTTTTTCTGCGCAGGTTCGCGAGAAGTGCCCTTATTCTTCTTCCATGCCGGTGTCCGGCGTATCCGTAAAGGTGTAAACCGTGCGTTTCCTTGCCTCCGCGTCCGCGGCGAGATACTTATCATAAGTCGTAACCTTGTCGATCAGCGAACCGTCGGGGAGGATTTCCATGATGCGGTTTGCCGTCGTCTGCACGATCTGGTGATCCCTGCAGGCAAAGAGCTCCACACCCGGAAACTTCACCATGCCGGTGTTGAGGGCGGTGATCGCCTCCATGTCCAGATGGTTCGTCGGCTCGTCAAAGATCAGAACATTCGCGCCGGAGATCATCATCTTCGAGAGCTGGCAGCGCACCTTCTCGCCGCCGGACAAAACCTTTAAGCGCTTCACGCCGTCATCGCCCGCAAAGAGCATGCGGCCCAGGAACCCGCGCACATAGGTCGTGTCCTTGTTTTCGGAATAGCCGGTCAGCCATTCGGTGATCGTGTAGTCGTTGTCAAACTCCCGCGTGTTATCCTTTTTAAAATAGGAGAGGGAGGTAGTGACGCCCCACTTATACGTGCCGCTGTCCGCTTCGTCCAGTCCCGCGAGGATGTTGAAGAGCGCGGTCTTCGCCTGCTCGTTGGCGCCCACAAAGGCGATCTTGTCATCATGCTGCACGACAAAGGAGAGATTGTCCAGTACCTTCACGCCGTTCACGGTTTTCGTCAGGCCCTCCACCGTCAGCATTTCGTTGCCGATCTCGCGGTCGGGACGGAAGTCGATGTAAGGATATTTGCGGCTGGAGGGCTTCATCGTCTCCAGCTCGATTTTTTCCAGTGCGCGTTTGCGCGAGGTCGCCTGCTTGGATTTCGAGGCGTTCGCGGAGAAGCGTGCGATGAACTCCTTTAATTCCTTGATCTGCTCTTCCTTCTTTTTGTTCGCTTCCTTCATCTGGCGGATCATGAGCTGAGAGGACTCGTACCAGAAATCATAGTTGCCGGCGTAAAGCTGGATCTTGCCGTAATCGATGTCGGCGATCGCCGTGCAGACCTTATTTAAAAAGTAGCGGTCGTGGCTGACCACGATCACGGTATTTTCGAAGCTGATGAGAAATTCCTCCAGCCAGTCGATCGCGTCGAGGTCCAGGTGGTTGGTCGGCTCGTCGAGCAGGAGGATGTCCGGATTGCCGAAGAGGGCGCGGGCGAGCAGCACCTTCACCTTCAGCGAACCGTCCAGCGTCTTCATCTGTGCGCGGTGGTATTCGTCGGGGATGCCGAG
>JAFSYD010000012.1 GCA_017443685.1 Lachnospiraceae bacterium
CCATACCTGCTCCTTATCGTAAAAAAAATAGTGACTTTTACAATTTTATCTAATTTCACCAAAAAATGCAAGCTGTTTGAAAACATTTTTATGCAAAATGGAACTACAGGATCTGTTCCACGGCCTGTGCTACATTCGAAACGCCGATCAGCTTTATCCCCCCCGATACCATCTCCGCCCGGAGGCAGACCTTTGGAAGGATGCACGTGGAAAAACCAAGCTTTTCGGCTTCCGATATCCGCTGCGCGACCTGGTTTACCACCCGCACCTCGCCCGAAAGACCGACTTCACCAAAGCAGATCACATCAGACGCGATCGGCACGTCCTTAAACGAGGAAACGATCGCCAGCATCAGCCCTAAGTCGATGGCCGGTTCGTTCATACGGATGCCGCCGGCTATGTTGATATACGCGTCATAATCCGATAAACGGTAGCCGAGCCGTTTTTCCAAAACCGCCATCAAAAGGTTCACACGGTTATAATCACAGCCCGTTGCCGTCCGGCGCGGCATACCGAAATTGCTGCGGCATACAAGCGCCTGGATCTCGATCAGAATGGGACGCGTCCCCTCCACCGAACAGGCAACCACCGAGCCCGAAGCGTCCGCAGGCTTGCCGGAGAGCATATACTCGGAAGGGTTCTTTACCTCGGTAAGCCCGTCGCCCCGCATTTCAAACACGCCGATCTCGTTCGTCGATCCAAAACGGTTCTTCACCCCGCGCAAGATCCGGTAGCTTGCGTGTCTGTCGCCTTCGAAATACAGCACAGTATCCACCATATGTTCCAATACCCGTGGCCCGGCTACCACGCCTTCCTTCGTCACGTGTCCGACCACGAACACCGTAACGCCGGCGCCTTTGGCGATCTGCATGAGCACTGCCGTCGATTCCCGCACCTGCGAAACACTGCCGGGTGCGGAAGAGACCGCCTCATTGTACATGGTCTGAATGGAATCAATGATGACGATGTCCGGCTTTGTTTTCTCGATCACCCCGCGGATCACGCCAAGATCGGTCTCACAAAGAAGGGCCAGGTGATCGTTAAAGGCACCCATCCTGTCGGCGCGTAAACGGATCTGCTCTAAGGATTCCTCACCCGAGATGTATAAAAGCTTCACATCATCCGCGCAGAGCCGCTGACACAGCTGCAAAAGCAGGGTGGATTTCCCGATGCCCGGATCCCCGCCGACAAGGACAAGAGAACCGTCCACGATCCCTCCGCCAAGAACGCGGTCAAATTCTTCCATATGCGTCGTCCGCCGCCGGTTCGCGTTCGGCTTGATCTCGGACAGCGTATAGGTACGGACATCCGCGGCCCTTTTTGCCGTTCCAACAGAAACAGCCTTGTTGGTCTGTTCTTCAACAAAGCTGTTCCATTCATGACAGGCAGGACACTGCCCCATCCATTTTGCCGATTCATAGCCGCAGTTCTGGCAGAAGAAAACGCTTGTCTTTGCTTTTGCCATTATGCTTTCTTCACCGATACGGGTATGACCTTGCCATCGCCGAGCTCTACCGAAAGGGACAGCTTACCGCCGAGGTTCGTCTTCATCTTGCCCTCGTCGTTGCCGGACACCTGAATATCGTACTCACAGCCGGGCTCCAGCTCGAGCGTGATCTGCGCATCCTCTTTGCCCTCTACGTTAAACGTGATCCCGTCCTCCGTCGCCTTAAGCTCCGTTACAACGGTTCCCGGAACGGACTCATAAACGAACAGATCGTTGCGTTCCAGCCGGGTGATCTCGTGGAACGTCTTCACCTTGTACAGATCACCGTTGTGCTCGAATCCGCTTTTTTTGGATTTTTCCGAAAGCTCGTAGTTGCCAAAGCTTAATGAACCGTCCGCTTCGCTTCTGATGAGTTCCTCAATGACTGCCATGTTACCCTCCTTGCCGATTATGCCGGCTTTTTTGTCTTTTGTTGCTTCTTATGCTTTTCGTCTTTTGGTTTAAAGACGATCTTATCCTTCTTCACTACCGCTTCGATTTGATCGCCCGCGGCTATCTTCCCTTCGAGGATCTCTTCTGTCAGAAGATCTTCGAGATCCGTCTGAATCTTCCTGCGAAGCGGGCGCGCACCGAACTTCGGATCATACGCCTTGTCGACGATATATGCTTTTACGCTGCCTTGTACGGTAAGCGTAAGGTTCATCTGCGACTTCGCACGGCTGATCAGGGATTTTAAGAGGATCGTTACGATCTGCTTCATATCCTCTTTATTGAGTGCCCGAAATACGATCGTCTCATCGATCCGGTTCAAAAACTCGGGCTTGAACACATTTTTCAGCTCGTCCATCACGCGCTTTTTCATGTATTCATAGTCGTGCTGCTCGTTATTCTCGCGGGAAAACCCGAGCATCTTCGGTTCCATGATCTCTTTCGCACCGGCATTCGAGGTCATGATGATGATGGTGTTTTTAAAATCAACCTTCCGTCCCTGTGCATCCGTGATATGCCCGTCGTCCAAAACCTGCAGCAGAATGTTAAACACATCCGGATGCGCCTTCTCAATTTCATCGAACAGAATGACGGAATACGGATTACGGCGAACCTTCTCCGCTAACTGCCCGCCTTCATCATAGCCGACATATCCGGGAGGGGAACCGATCATTTTCGATACCGAATGCTTTTCCATATATTCGGTCATATCCACGCGGACCAGATTCTCCTCATTGCCGAACATAGCTTCTGCAAGTGCCTTGGAGATCTCGGTCTTTCCGACGCCGGTCGGTCCTAAGAAAAGGAACGATCCGATCGGGCGGTTCGGTTCCTTTAATCCGACACGTCCGCGGCGCACCGCGCGGGAAACCGCTTTTACCGCTTCATCCTGTCCGATCACGCGCTTGTGGATCGTCTTTTCGAGATTCTTTAAGCGGTTCGATTCGGATTCCATCAGCTTCGATACCGGGATCTTCGTCCACATATAAACGACATCCGCTACATCATCCGGCATCAGGCTTTGCTTTTTGCGCTTTGAAACGCCGGATTTACGCTTTTCTATGCGCTTGATCCGCGCCTTTAGCGCGTCGCTTTCCTTTTTCAGCTCCACCGCGTCGTCCAGACGGCCCTCGGATAACGCGTCTTCGATCTTTTCCACCAGATCGTCGATCTTCTGCTCCAACTGATAAATATGCTCCGGCGCCTTCACCGTTACAAGCCGCATCCGGGAAGCAGCCTCGTCCATCAGATCGATCGCCTTATCCGGCAGGAAACGGTCGGATATATAGCGCTCCGACAGATCCACGCAGGCTTCCAGGGCCTCTTCGGAAATGTTGATCCCGTGGTGTTCTTCGTATTTGTCACAGATGCCTTTTAAAATGGCAAGCGTTTCGTCGCGTGTCGGCTCCTCGATCGTGATCGGCTGAAAGCGACGCTCCAGTGCAGCGTCTTTTTCCACGTATTTCCGGTATTCGGCAAGTGTTGTCGCGCCGATGATCTGTAGTTCCCCTCGTGCCATTGCCGGCTTTAAGATATTCGCCGCATCCAGCGATCCTTCCGCGCCGCCCGCACCGATCAAGGTATGCATCTCGTCGATAAATAAAAGAACATCACCGGCTTCAATGATCTCGTTAATTACATTCTTGATCCGTTCCTCGAATTCGCCGCGGTACTTTGAGCCGGCGACCATGCCGGACAGATCCAGGGATAACAACCGCTTTCCGGCGATCGTATCCGGAACTTCACCTTCAATGATC
>JAFSYD010000151.1 GCA_017443685.1 Lachnospiraceae bacterium
TGCGTGCGTATAAAGACAATTTGAACAATTTAAATGAATTGTAAATAAACTATGAACGTCTCCCGCGTCTGCGCCGCTTACGCTTTTCCTGCTCTTCTTCCCAGGCCGCGTACTCACGGTTATGCTTCTCCAGCGAAAGCGGAGCAAACACCGTTTTCCTACCGATCCAGCCGACGAGCATCGTACAGAGGATCCCGGGAAAGATCCCGATCGAGTCGATCGCAACATCCCTCGGACTGGCGCCACGCCCGCTGACAAACGACTGATGGTACTCATCCGTTGCAGCAAACCCGACACAGAACACGCCCGCGAAAATGATCAGTTTCAATCCGCGGATACCGTATACATAGAGCGGAAACGCCACACAGGCCGCCAGGATAAAATATTCCGTCATATGCGCGGCTTTTCTCACATAATAATGGATACGCTGTATCTGCGCACCGATCTCCTCTTCAGACCATCCCTTATCGGCAATCCGGTCTGTCAGTGTCACGATCTTATGGCTGACACGGTAGCTAAGCTGCGAAGACTCCGGTCCCGTCTGAGACGAAAAATGGAAGATCGCAACCATAACGACGATCGCAGGGAGAAAGGAAAGCGGCTTTAAAAGGTAACGTGCCAGCTTCACACAAAACAAATGAAAATAATTCATGACAGATTACCTGTACTGACGCTGCAAATGCATCAGAATGTGGCGTCCGAGCACTTCCGCCTCGAGATCATCCGGATGGATGTCATCCGTAAAGAACGCATTGCGGACCAGAATATGATTTGTGTTCAAAAAGCCCTCTTCATAAAGATCGATGATATGGAAGCCGTAGTCACGCGCGAGTTCCGTGAGTGCGTTCATAAACTGCTTCATATCCTTGCCGCTGTATGCGGTATAGTCCTCAAGACGGTTATGATACGTCGTCACCACATAAACGTCGGCATTCGGATAACGCTCCGAGATCCCCTCAAAGCAGGTCTTCGTATCGCCGTAGAATGTGCCCTCGTCATCATGGCTTTCGCTGCCGCAGGATACATTTTCATTGAGAAAATCGTTCACGCCGGCGAAAAAGACAATGATATCGGAATCCTCCGGGATCTCCTCATAGCGGTTCACGATCGCCTTACTGCTATCGCCGCTGATCTGCGCGCCGCCGATACCCAGGTTAACGATCTTTGCATCGGTATACTGTGCAATATAATCGGGATAGCCGCGCTTCGTTCCGTCCGGCGTCAGCGTACCGCCGTTGCCCGCAGTAATGCTGTCACCGATAAATGTGATCTTCTTGCCCGAAAGCGGATCGAAACCGAAGTCGACAAGAAAAGAATCGATCTTATCCACCCTCTTGGTCAGTTTAAAGGCATCCTCCATATTATAGGCTTCCCGAAGGAGCTTGTACTGCTGCGCGATCATGCGATCCATCTCCGTATCGCTGTAGGTCGCCGCCTCCCTGGAGACCTGTCCTCTTGCATTTGTGTTTATGGAAAGCATGGAAAAAAGCATTGAAAAAAGCGTGATCCCCATGCCGATCTTTTTGATTTTCATATTTTTACCCTCCGTTTGATATCATAACACATTCAATAAGAAGGAAGGAATAAAAAAAGAATGAAATCATTGCATTTTCTCTCAAAATATTGTGTAATAAATGGTATAAAGGAGACTATATATGGGTGCATTACTGAAAGGACTACAGAGCGTCCTGATCGCACTGGGTATTATCGCCCTGGTCGGTGTAGGCGCTGTTTTCTACTATAACTCCCTTGCGGAACAGGATGCGGAGACACAGGAA
>JAFSYD010000152.1 GCA_017443685.1 Lachnospiraceae bacterium
AAACGAATGAAAAACTGGTTTGACGAACAGATAAAACAAAGAAAGCTAAATGACGAAGAGGTGCTTTCGGCCACCTTTGCCGAGATCGCTTCTTCGGTGCTCGGGGCCAAGATGTCGGCGGCGCTTTATGACGACCGGCGGAGGACGAAGGACGAGATCGATCGTATCTTAAAGTTTTATCGGGTACAGCTGCCGGAGATCCCGGATACGCTGGAGAACATCGACGATCAGCTGGAATTTGCCCTGCGTCCGCACGGTATCATGCGGCGCGTGGTGACGCTTCCTTCCGGATGGTACAAGGATGCGGTCGGCGCGATGCTTGGGATGCGAAAGGACAACGGACATATTGTTGCATTGCTGCCGGGACGCGTCGGCGGCTATACCTTTTTTGACGAAACGACGGGCAAAAGCGAGATTGTCGGCAAGAGGAACGAGGGGCTGTTCGAAGCGGAGGCGATGGCGTTTTATAAGCCCTTCCCTCTGCGTCCGTTAGGTATAATGGATCTGGTAAAACACATTGTCGGCTGTGTGTCGGGGTATGATATTGCCTCGCTGCTTTTAGCGACGGGTGCATTGACGCTTGTCGGGATGGTTCTGCCGTGGACGAACCGGCTTTTGTTCGGAACGGTGATCCAGGCGGGGCAGATCCGTCTGTTGTTTGCGGCGGCGGTACTCCTGATCTCTGCAAATGTCTCACAGCTTCTGTTTCTTGCGGTAAAATCCCTCCTCTCGTCACGGATCCTTACGAAAATGGACATAGCCGTGGAGTCGGCGACGATGATGCGCCTGCTTTCGCTTCCGGCGGAATTTTTCAAAGAACACGGTTCCGGTGAGCTTGCGTCGAGGATGAAGCAGGTGAACACGCTCTGCAATATGCTGGTGCAGGCGTTTTTGGATACGGGACTGATGTCGATCTTTTCATTGGTCTACATTTTGCAGATATTTGCCTTTGCACCGGGGCTTGCGGCACCGGCGATGCTCATTATCCTGCTTACGGTAGCACATACGATCCTGTCCGCGCTGATCGCACAAAGCGTCAGCCGCAAACGTCTGAAGGCAAGCGCGGATACGTCGAACGTCGGCCTTGCGCTGATCTCCGGTGTCCAGAAGGTGAAGCTTGCCGGCGCGGAGAAGCGTGCCTTCTCGCGGTGGGGCAGGGTGTATGCAAAGGAAGCGAAGCTGTTGTATGATCCGCCGTTTTATATGAAGGTTTCTACTGCGATCCGCACGGCGATCACATTGTTCGGTTCGATCGTTCTGTACGTGGCGGCGATCAGATCTCATGTATCCGCAGCGGATTACTACGCGTTTACCTCGGCTTACGGGATGGTTTCGGCCGCGTTTCTGGCGTTATCCGGTGTTGCGACGACGGCAGCGGGCATTCGTCCGGTGATCGAGATGATCGAGCCGATCCTGCATGCCGCTCCGGAGCTCTCGGAAGGACGGCAGATGGTGGAGCACATTTCGGGCGGCGTAGAGCTGTCGAACGTTTCCTTCCGGTACAACGAGGGGATGCCGATGATCCTTGACAACCTTTCGCTTAAAATCCGTCCGGGACAGTATGTGGCGATCGTCGGGAGAACGGGCTGCGGCAAGTCTACGTTAATGCGGCTGCTTCTTGGCTTTGAAACACCGCAGAAGGGAGCGATCTATTACGACGGGAAGGATATTTCCACCGTTGACTTAAAATCCCTGCGGCGCAAGATCGGTGTCGTGATGCAGAACGGCGGCCTTTTCCAGGGCGATATTTTCTCAAATATTACGATCTCCGCCCCCCGGGCGACGCTCGACGACGCGTGGGAAGCAGCGGAGCTTGCCGGGATCGCGGATGACATCCGTGATATGCCGATGGGGATGTTTACGATGGTTTCCGAGGGCGGCGGCGGTATATCCGGAGGACAGAAACAGCGGCTGATGATCGCAAGGGCAGTGGCGCCGAAGCCGAAGCTTCTGATGTTTGACGAGGCGACGAGCGCATTGGATAATAAGACGCAGAAGAAGGTTTCCGATGCGCTCGAAGGGTTAAAATGTACCCGGATCGTAATCGCGCACCGGCTGTCTACCATCAAGAACTGTGACCGCATCATCGTTTTGGACGGCGGGAAGATCATCGAAGACGGGACCTATGACGAGCTTTTGGCAAAAGACGGGTATTTTGCGGAGCTGGTAGCAAGACAAAGAGTGGATGCATAATAGAAGGGCTGCGCTGGCAGCCCTCATTTTATATCTTTAAATCTTCATCCGTTACCCATCCGAGCTTCTTTGTAAGGGTGTGGAACACAAGCGCAAGGGCCGCTGGTAATATAAAGGAGATCAGCACCAATCCCATCCAATCGAAAGCAGTGATGGCGTCCTTTGTGCCGGCGGCAGCATCCGCCACCCACCCGGAGTATACGCCGATCTGTCCCACGAGACCGCAGGTTCCCATACCGGAAGACACCGGCGCACCGTTCATTTCAAGATGAAAAATGCAGGTCGCTATGGGTCCGGTGATCGCCGAGGCAAGCGTCGGTGCGATCCAGATCTTCGGGTTTTTCACGATATTTCCCATTTGCAGCATAGAAGTACCGATCCCCTGTGAGAGGATACCGCCCCAGCCGTTGACCTTAAAGCTGATGACCGCAAAGCCGATCATCTGTGCCGAGCAGCCCGCAACGGCGGCTCCGCCGGCCAAACCAACAAGTCCTAAGGCGGCGCAGATCGCCGCGGAGGAAATCGGCAGGGTAAGCGCCATTCCGACAAAGACCGATACCAGTATCCCCATCAAAAACGGCTGTAAGTTCGTTGCCCACATGATGAGGCTGCCGAGTGCCATCGCCGCTTTCCCGATGGGTGGTGCGATCAGCGCGGACAGTGCGATGCCGACGCCGATGGTGACTAAGGGGGTTACAAGGATATCCACGCGCGTCTCCTTCGATACGGCTTTGCCGCATTCCGCGGCGATGATCGCGACAAACAGGACGGAGAGCGGTCCGCCGGCTCCGCCGAGCGCGTTCGCTGCGAATCCGACCGATATCATCGAAAAGAGCACCAAAGGCGGCGCAGCGAGCGCGTACGCGATGGCTGCTGCCATCGCCGGACCGCTCATGGCGGAGGCGATCCCGCCTACCGTGTAATCAACGCCGCCGACCGTTGCCACAGGCTCCGTCAGGAACGAAATGTGTGCCTGCGTCCCGATCGTGTTGATGATCGTTCCGATCAGCAGAGAGCAGAACAGACCCTGCGCCATCGCGCCTAAGGCATCAATGCCGTAGCGGCGGAGAGAGATCTCAATATTTTTTCGTTTAAGAAATTCTTTCATTACAAAGGCTCCTATATAATAGGGCTGTCGGATAATGATGGATGAATTGCCGAATCCATCTATTATTATCCGACAGCCCTTAATTATCGCATTTAAATTTTGTGATACGACTGCAGCGAATGTACATTCCCGTTGCCGTGCTTTAGCACCTCGTGGATGCCCTCCGCAGCGGCTCGTCCCGCCGCAACCGTCGTGACATAGGGGATACGAGCCTTGACAGCGGCGCGCCGCAGGTACCCGTCGTCGTGCAGGGCGCCCCTGCCGATGGGGGTATTGATGATGAGCTGCACCTGGCCGTTTTTGATGATGTCTTCGACGTTCGGACGGCCGCCTTCGTAATTCTTCATGATCCGTTCCACGGCGATCCCGGCCTCTTTGATCAGCTCATAGGTCTGTCCGGTGGCGTAGATCTTAAAGCCGTCCGCGGCGAAAATCTCCGCGATCTCGGCAGCAGCGGGCTTGTCCTCCTCGTTCAGTGAGATCAGCACGGCACCCGAAAGCGGCAGCGTCATCCCTGCAGCCTCCTGTGACTTGTAGAAGGCTTCGCCGGGCGTTTTGGCAAGTCCCAGTACCTCGCCGGTGGAACGCATTTCCGGTCCCAATACCGGATCGACCTCCGGGAACATCGTAAACGGGAACACGGCTTCCTTGACGCCGTAGTAGGTCGGCGTTTTGCCCTCTTTTTCGGCAATGAGGGAAGCGACAGGAGAGGGCCGTCCGGTGGTTTCGGAGGTGATGATGTCCGTTGCGATTGGCACCATGCGGATGCCGCAGACCTTCGATACCAGAGGCACCGTCCGCGATGCCCGTGGATTCGCCTCCAGGACATATACCGTGTCGCCTTCGATCGCGTACTGCATATTCATCAGACCGACGACGTTCATTTCGACGGCGATCTTTTTCGTGTATTCCTCGATCGTCTTTAATTGCTTTTCGG
>JAFSYD010000153.1 GCA_017443685.1 Lachnospiraceae bacterium
GACAGAAATCGATGCACTGTTCCACTTGCGGTCCTTCATCAATATAATCTCCGAGAATAGCAATCAGCTTGTCATCTTTGTTGTCTGTGATATACCCATCCTTAACTGTAATATTGTTCTGTTGCAAGAGCGCAACGAATTCGTCATAACATCCGTGGAGATCGCTCATAACATAGGTTGCCATTTCTCGTCCCCTCTTTTTTATCCCAAGTATAACACAGATTTCAAGAATGCGGTACGGAATTATCCGAAAAGAAAAGCCGCCCCGAAAGGGACGGCAAAATGCTGCATCAAACACATCCTACGCGAGATCCGCTGCATCCTTCTTACACACAGGAATGCATCGGCCGAAGAAGCGGAATGGCGTTGATCACCGGCTCTTCGTAAGGGTGAACCCTGCGGACTGCGTCGATGGCAGCATCGAGCCGGGCTGCCTCTACGGTAACCTCAACCTTACATTCTTCTTCTTCGGAAAGTACTCCGATGGTTCCGCTGTACGGATCAGCTCCTTCGAGCGGGCGCCACGTACTTGTAACTTTGCTGTATGACAGCACACAGTCATATCGGCCGATATGTCCGGCATCCGCTTTCCGCAGCGCTTTGGAAAGTACATCCAAATGGCTTTCGGGAATGAAGATTTCCAGCTTCACATAATCATATTCCAAGGAACAGCTCCCTTCGTATCCGGGTCCGCCTGCCTAAAACAGCTTCTCCAACTCCCTGTACAGGATATTCGGCTCTACCGGCTTCGACAAATGCGCATTCATACCCGCGGACATCGACTTCTTCACATCTTCATCCATATCATTCGAGGTCAGCGCAATGATCGGCACCTTATCCGCATCCTTCCGCGGAAGCTCCCGGATCGCCCGCGTTGCACTCAAACCGTCCAGAACCGGCATTTTAACATCCATCAGGATCGCATCATAATACCCTTCCGAGCTGCCGTTGAACTTATTCACCGCGGCCTGTCCGTCCGTCGCAATATCCACGTGCGCCCCGCTGGCGGCAAGCATCTGCTTCACCATTTCAGCGTTGATCATTTTATCCTCGGCGATCAGGATCGTCTTACCCGAAAGCTTCGGATGAAGCGATACACCGCCTGCCGCATCGGCATTGTCATCCGCCAGTGCATCCAGACTCTCCTTTATGCTTGCGGTAATCCCCGTGATCTCCGATGCCGAAGCGGATATCTCCTCCGTTGCCTCCGCCAGATTCTGTGTCCGGTTATTGATCTCGCCTACGATCTCGGTCAGTTTTCTGGCATCGCTTAATATCTTCGTCACCGACACCTCGATCCGGGAATGGTTCTCGCTCGACTTCGTCGCCGTATCCCTCGAATCCTGCGCAAGCCGGTTGATCTCACTTGCCACAACAGCGAAGCCTTTCCCCGCTTCACCCGCACGCGCCGCCTCGATCGAAGCGTTCAGTGACAGAAGGTTCGTATTGTCCGCGATATCGACGACGCGCTTGTTGTCCTCCTGCAGCTGCTTCATAAAGGACTTGATCTCATCCATTGAGGCTTCCAGCTGCTCGGTGAAATTCGAAATGCTCATGATCTCGCCCGATATCTCCGTCGTCTCCTTCGCGTTATTGTTGTTGCCGGCAACCATATCATTGACCGCTTCATTCAATACCATAAAGCGCCGGTCGATCATCTCGATCGTATGGATGACCTGCTCATGCTCCGCCACCTCGGCCGCACGCTGCTTTTCAACTTCGCGGGCAAGGTTCTCCGCATGATCGACCTCCTGCGTGACGAGATCCTTCTGATAATGGATGCAGTTCTCCTTGACGTTAAAGCCGTTATGGATCGCCGTCGCCATCTTCACGCAGGTCTCATAGCCGCAGCAGGTGCAGTTGATCTCACGCGATTCCTTTGTATTTTTACGCATGGATTTGAAGATCGTATCCAGCTCGGCCGCCGTCGGAATAACGGTCGGACACTCACCTGATCGGTCGGTGTATTTGCGGATATAATCATCCAGATTCAGATCTTTAAACTGCTTGTTAAAAGCCTTCAGCCGCTTTGCCGGCGTATCCTTTCTCGACCACGCGTTCCCGCGCCTGTCCTTTTTGGAATTCTCCTTGATCTTCAAAAGCTGGTACAACGCATCGTCCGTTTTGGACTTCTGCGGGTCCGTCGCCGTGCCGCAGATGCAGCCGTTCTCGCAGTTTAAGGCATCGATAAAGACAAACGGCGTACGCCCGTCTTTGATGCGCTGTTTGTTCGTCTGCAGCCACTCGTACATCCGCTTTTCGCCCTCGATCTGACGGATCGCGACCTCCTCTCCCAAAAACCAGAACGCATTCTCTTTCAGGCCGCCCGGTGTCGGGTAAAAGGACCCGAGACCGTATTCGATCTCATCGGTGGCATTCGGCCCCGTGATATGGTTCTCCTTGACATATTTCATCAGATGATCAAAGGTCACGTTATACTGGATCAGACCCTTATTGTTCGGATCGTCGATCTCGTACTTTTTCGCGATGCAGGGACTGATGAATGCGAGCTTATCCGTGATCCCCATCTCCTTACGTGCATACACCGCGCCGCACATCATCGGACTGTGCACCGGGAACAGCTTCGGCAAAAGCTCCGGCACATACCGTTCGATGTAACGCACCACAGCCGGACAGGGCTGGGAGATGCCGCCCAGATAATCGTATTTCTGAATATAATTGATATACGCCCACGTCGTGATGTCCGCGCCGAAAGAGATCGAGATGATCCGGTTAACTCCCAGTTTTTTCAGGCCGCCCAAAACGGACGCGTATTGATTCGGATAATTGGCAAGAAATGCCGGCGCGACCAAAAGCGAGATGCGCTCGCCCTTTTTCAGATCCGCGAAGAAACGTTCCGTGTCGTCCAAAAACTCCCGTGCGTCATGCTCGCACGCGTCAATGCAAGCACCGCAGGCGATACAGC
>JAFSYD010000154.1 GCA_017443685.1 Lachnospiraceae bacterium
ATCCTCAACAACGCCGTCAACGATAACGTCTCCCTGGGCTATGATTGAAAAGCCGCCGCGTACATTGCCTGCCACATGGACATTACCCGGGAACTCGATATTCCCGGTGGAATTATCCACGTCCGCCGGCACCTCGTATACATCCGAAACGAAGACCTGCTCGTCTATGAGCTTAACATGTCCCTGCACTTCGGAGTACAGCTCGGTCTTATCATCACTGATCCGGATATTCGCGCCGTAGCGCAGGTACTTTGCGTTGACCTTTCGCGTCGGAATATCCTTGCCGTACACATCCTTGCCCGGCTGTCCCGGTATCTCGGGCGTCAGCCTTGCCAGAAGATCGCCTTCATTCACGCGATTGATCATATTGAGATTGTGGTAGTCAACCGAACCGTCCTCGTTATAGGCAGGACGCAAGTTAGGATTCGTATTGAAAAAGTATTCGATCTTCCCGTCTCTTCCGAGATCCGGCTGCCTGCCCACCGCAAACAAGTAGTCAAAAGCATACCTGCGGTTGCCCATAAAGTCAAGGATCGCGTCCTGGTTGATGCCGAATTTGATCCCCTTTTTGTCTAGCTGTGCGAGAATATCCTGCGCCGTCATCAGATTCCCGTTCATCGTCGGCGGCATAAACCGACAGACCGCACGCATGCGATCCAAAGATACTTTGATCGTCATGGATTCGGAGAACTCCAGGCCGTCACAGAGTCCAAGTGCAAGCGTCTCCTCTTCCCCTGTCGACAGCTTCTGTCGAAACTTCGTCTTATCGTAGCTTCCAAAGCTGTGCGCACTTAAGAACGCTTCCGCCTCAACAAAATCAACCGGGTCTCCATCCCCGACTGCGGGAAAAATGTGGCAAACAGCCATCTTGCCCTTGATCTCGACCTGTATATAGCCGTTACGGCTTTCCATGACTGGCTCCCCCCTTCCGCAAAGTTATATAACAGATCAAACACTCAAAAGGCCCATGTAGGAGCCCATCTTCTTCTTCATTTTCGCGAGTGCTTTGGTATGCAGCTGCGACACACGCGACTCCGATACCTCCAGGATATGGCTGATCTCTTTTAAAGTCATATCTTCGTAGTAATACAACAGAATAACCTTCTTTTCCTTTTCGGTAAGAAGCTCCAAAGCTTCGCCGAGCACCTTCTTTAACTCGTCTCTTGCAACGGATTCTTCCGGCTGTGAAAAATGGATATTCCGCTTCGCGTCCATCACCGGCTCGTTCCCCTGTTCCATGAATTCATTCAGGGAAACAACGTTCGTCACCTTAAGCTGCGACTGCCATCCCAGATATTCATCCGAGGTGATGCCAAGCTCCTTCGCCACCTCTTCGTCCGTCGCCATCTTGCCGGTCCGTCCTTCGATCGCCTTCGTCGCCTCGTCGATCTTACGCTGCTTCTGACGGATGGTCCGCGGGATCCAGTCCATTTTGCGGATCTGATCCAGGATCGCTCCGCGGATCCGCACGCTCGCGTACGTCTCGAACTTGACCTCCTTTGTCAGGTCGAACTTATCGATCGCATCGATCAATCCAAACACGCCAAAACTAACAAGGTCATCGTATTCGACGTTGTTGCCGAGATACATGGAAAGCTTTCCCGCTACGACCTTTACCAATGGTGCATATTCAATTATCAGCTGTTCCCGTAAAGCAGGTGTGGGCTTTTTGCAGTATTCCTCCCACAGCTTTTCCTTATCTACTGATTTCATTAAGTCCTCTTATTATCGCTATTCATCGTCCGCAAACGGCTCATCATCCTCGTCTGCGCCTCCTGATACATCCTCGGTCACGTCTTCGAGCTCTTCGGGTCGCTCACCGGCTGCCTCGCCGTCAGATATCCCTTCACCGCTGCCATCTTCGTCAATATGATCTTTCTTCTCGTCCCCGGGCTTCTTTTCCGGGCCGAGCGCCTCTAAAAAAAGGATCCCGACAAAGATACCAAGTGCATAGAATATCAGAACCACAACGAACAGCCTCAGTAAAAACACGCCGAAGCTGACCTTCTGCACGATGGATATAATGGCGGTCATCCCTGCCGCCGCCAATGCAAGAAGTATGGGGATCGGTCTGGTATTCATAGATCCACCTTATATCTTCTTTACCGGCTTACCGACTGCCTTGATGACGTAATCCCCGGTGTCACTGTATATCTCAACGGTGCGACCGTAATTAAGCCCCGTATCCTCCGCCACAAGACGGATGCCGAGCTGCTTTAGCTTTGCCTTGGATGCAAGCGCGTTACGCTCGCCGACATTCATACTGCTGTCAGCGATCTGGAACATCTTGGCCCCGCCCGCGATCTTCGCCACGATGCGGCTTCTGTTCGCGCCTGCTTTTATCATATCATCATAAAGCTTCTGAATACCCGTGTCGGCAAATTTCTCAACGTTGGTATTATTCCGAATCTGCTTACTGTCCGGCAGCATGATATGCGCCAGTCCCGTAATCTTGGTAGATGGGTCGTAAAGCGCGATCCCGATACACGAGCCCAAGCCTAATGTCGTCAGATTATCCGGTGGCTTACAAACATTAAGATCCGCCATTCCGACCTTAATCATTCGCCCCATATTTATCGTCTCCCCCTTATACCGGAACGCCTAATGCCGATAATATCTTCACATAGGAATCATTCTCCGGCATTAAGATAAAGAACCCGTTAATACCGCCGGCGTCGTCTCCCATATCCGTCTTGATCAAAAGCGCCTGATCCCCCTGCAGACCGAACATGATCGCCGGTACGGAAAGGATGGAAGCAGCCATATCAATGGAAAGATACGGTACCGTCGGTGTCAGTGTCAAATTCGTCAGTGTCGATAACGCATTCAGATATGCGCCGGCAATGATGTTGCCGATCTCCTGGATCGCGGACTGCTCCATTTCGGTAAACTCGGCAGATTCTAGATCCACTGTCGAAATATCCTGCATCATCATCTTGGCAACCAGACGGTGCGCACTCGCAAGATCCATAAGGAACATCATACTGCCGTCAATGTCCACCTGCACGCCAAGTAAGATACC
>JAFSYD010000155.1 GCA_017443685.1 Lachnospiraceae bacterium
CGAAGCTGGAGCGGATCGAAAGGTCGGAGAAGCATCTTGCAGACGTGATCGATGCGCTTTTTGCAAAAGCGATCGAGACAACGGAGACGATCGAGATCGGATAGAATCCTGCATTTGCGACCGATAGCAAGCGATAATCCGGTCGTAAAAATCTGCGATTTGTAATACGATCGGATTTAGTAATCTTCCACCTGCCGAAGCAGCAGCCGGAACAGAAACTTGACGATCGCGGCCAGCGCCATCAGGGTTACGATGGGGATGACACAGACGGTGACGAGCAGGATCGCGACGGCGTCCATCAGGTCGCCCATGATGACCTTCGCCTTTTCGATGGCTTCGGCGGCAGCGTTTGTAAAGGTGCTGCCGAGATTAGAGATGCCTTCGGATATGTCTTCCTTCAGACTTGAGATGCTGTCACCCAGGTCGGTGATGCTCTTTTTAAAGCCGGAGATCTGCTCTAAGATCCCCTTATCCTTGTCGGCATCGGCCTTTTTCTTTGAAGTGCTGCCGTCGCCCTTTACCTTCTCGCCGGCCTGTGCGACGCCTTCCTCGGCGCTCGCCGTGATCTCGTCGGTCATCTGCTGGATATCCGTGCTGATCTTGGCCAGAAGATCATCGGTGCCGAAGGAATCGTCAATCATATCGCCGATCTTCACGCCGGCGGGGATCAGGCAGATCATGGCCGCACCGACAACGAAAAAGTGCAGCGCCGCCGAGCGGAGCACTTTCCGTTCGAGGAAAAGATACAGTCCGAGCAAAATAAAACCGATCGGCACGAGCCCCCGGAATACGACAAGAGCGATAATGGGCAGCAGGAACTTTTCCAGCATGATCGCGCCCAGGACAAGGATCAGATAGGAATTCAGCTGTGAGATCTGATTCGCAATCGGCGTGGTGGCGTCGCCCGGTACGGCGGCAACGACGACGGATACACCGATCAGCGCCGCTGACATTTCAACAACGGCGTTCCTTTTGTTATTGAGACTTTCGATCGTGCGCGGATAGCTTTCGGGCTTCTCCATCTGTGGCGCGACACCGAAGAGGGATACGAAAGCAAGCACCACGCAAAGTGCGATCAGTGCAAGGATTTTCGGTTCGGTGGAACGGATCTTCGCTATCATACCTCTCCCTTCTGCCAGGCATTGCTTTCTTTGAACATGGCAAGGATCTCGCTGTCGATTTTGCCTTCTTCGGCCATCGATTCCAGAATGGAAAAGGCCTTCTCCGTCGGAAGCGGCGGCTTATACGGCCGGTCGCCCGCGGTCAGTGCGTCATACACATCCAGAATGGTAAGCAGCCTTACCTCTTTCGGCAGATCTTCCGCTTTCCTGTGATCGGGATAGCCCGAACCGTCCAAAAGCTCGTGATGCGACGACGCCCAGATGGGAACCTGCGCGTAATCGCCTTCAAAGCGGACATTCGAAAGCATCTGCGCCGTGTAGGTGACATGGCTTTCGATGATGCGTCGCTCCTTGGCGGTTAAGGTGCCGCGGCGGATGTTAAGCGCCGTAAATTCATCCTCGGTCAAAAGCGGGATCTCTTCGCCTCTTTCATTGCGGCAGGTCATATCGGAAAGCGCCTGAATGGCAGCCAAAAGCTCGTCGTTTAGAAAGCCCGGCGTGTCCGCGGAAAGGATCGTTTCCCGTGCTTTCTTTAATTCTTCGATCGCGGCGTCGGACGCTTCCTTTTTGGAAGGATGCTTTAAGCCGTTGATCTCTTCCATTAAGATCGCGACCGTGATGCGGTGTTCGATCGCCTCTTTTCTTGTGCCGAGACGCGTTGCCTTTTCCATGACGGAAAGCGGCGTGACGAGCTTGCCGATGTCGTGCAGCCACACGCTCATCAGAAACGGGTCGATCGCGTCCTGCGGAAAACGCCAGCCCAGACGCTGACGGTTCAGCCAGGCAATGAAGCGGGAAGCGTAGTGCACCATGCTCTTCGTGTGATTCGCGTTGTACGGCGTACGCAGGTCGATCGCCCCGACCATCGTCTGGACAAAGGAATGCAAAAGATCGTAAAACGCCTTGGACAGGCGCTGGTTGTTCATACATACGGCAACGAGAGATGCAAGTCCGTAAATGAGCTCCTCAAAGCTTTCGTCGAAAGGAATGACTTCACCGGAAGGGCTTAGCGCGTTGATCAGCTGCAGAACGCCGATCACGCGCTCCTTTTCATCGACCATCGGGATGACAAGCATCGAGCCGGTGCGGTAGTCGTTTAAAGCATCGTACTGCTTCGCGCCGTTGAAGTCGTATTCTTTGGATTCGTAGATGTCCGGCAGGTTGATCATACGCTTGTCAAGCACCGAACAGGCACAGACGTGGGTGCGTCCGATGGGCACGGGCGGGAGGTTTAAGGTTCCCTTTGCCGCACTGGAGTAGATGTCCTTGGATACGGTGATCATATTTTTAAAACGAAGAAAATCACCGTCCTTTGTATAGAGTGTGCCGCCGTCACAGCTCGTGATCTCCATGGCGTAGGTTAAGATCTGTTCCAGAAGCTTATCGATATTATGCTCTGCCGAAAGCGAAACCATGATCCTGATCAGCTGATCCGTGGTATATTTATTCAAAATCCGATCCTCCAGAGATAAAAGACAAGTCAGGCCGACCGCTGTCCCGTCCGATTTGCAAAAAAATGCAAAAAAATTTGCGAAAATTTTCTTGTGGTGTCTTGCCGCGATAAACGTGGCCTTTCCACTACATCTTGTGTCCCCTATACCCTAACACGGAATGTGCGCTCCGTCAAGGCAAAAAATCTTTGAAAAATTGTATTTTTCCCCATTGTTAAGAAAGTTAAATTATAGTATAATTCCATTTTGCAAGGAGATTTTATGGGAACGGAGCATAAGAATTATCAAAAGGCTTTGGACGAAACGCTTCGAATGACAGAAGCGGACGGGCGGGTTCCGACCCTGCTTCTGCACAGCTGCTGCGCGCCCTGTTCGAGCTACGTGATCGAGTATTTATCGGAATATTTTGCCATCACGGTGTTCTATTACAATCCGAACATTTATCCGCCCGAAGAATATGAATTCCGGGCAAAAGAGCAGCAGCGGTTCATCGAGCGCTTTCCGGCGAAGCATCCGGTGCGTTTCATCGAAGGAGCCTATGAAAGCGACCGTTTTTACGCATTGGCAAAGGGCTTGGAGGATGCGCCCGAGCGTGGCGAACGCTGTCACAGATGCTATCGCCTGCGCCTTTCGGAA
>JAFSYD010000156.1 GCA_017443685.1 Lachnospiraceae bacterium
GCTTTGTGAAATTCAAAAAGAATCCGACGAAGGAGGAACTTGTCGCGGCACTCGAAGCCTTTTCCGGTGAGCCGCAGAAGCTTTCCTTACCGTCGGCGCCGAAGCAGTTCATCCAATATATGACAGAGGATAACCGTCCGCAGGTTACGGCAGATGTCAACTATGAGAACGGTATGGGGGTATCGATCGGCCGCCTCAGAGAGGATACGATCTATGACTGGAAGTTCATCGGGTTATCCCACAATACGATCCGCGGCGCGGCAGGGGGTGCCGTGCTCTGCGCGGAGCTTTTGACGGCAAAGGATTTCATCACTTCCAAATAAGGGGATAGAGGGGACGTAACTTATGATTAAGCGAACGAACGAGATCAAGCAGCTTCTTAAGCTGTACGAGGAAGGGCATAACCGCATCGCCTTTGTGTACGGTGCGCCGCAGAGTGAAAAGGAAGAGCTGATCCGGCAGTTTTTGCCGGGGAAAAAGTATTTCTACTATTGCGCGCGCAACGCGTCGGTCGAAGAGCAGCTTGCGTGGCTTTCGGGTGAGGTGGAAAAGCAGTATCAGATCAAGCTGCAGAAGCATTCCTATGACGAATGCTTTACGCGGATCAAAAGCGGGGATTCCTCAAAGCTTGTGGTCGTGATCGACGAATTTGACCGTATTGCAAAAAAGGATCCGTCGTTCTTTCAAAGCATTGTTGCGCTGAAAAACCGCAAGCTGTATCCGGGGTCGGTGTTTATCATTTTACTTAGCTCGTCCCTGACCTGGTCCCGCCGCGACATGGAAAAAACGCTCGGCGAGGACTTAAATGCGGTCGATACGACGATCTTTCTGGAGGAGCTTTCGTTCCTGGATATCGTGCGCACCTTCCCGAATTACTCGGTCAAGGAGAGCGTGCAGCTGTACGGCATCATCGGCGGCGTACCGGCGTATCTGAACCGCTGGGACGAGTCAAAGCCGGTTAAGGAGAATGTCTGCAATCTCATCCTTTCACAGCGCGGGGCGCTGCATACCGAGGCGGAGGATTACGTCGCGTCCGAGCTTCGCGAGCTTTCCGTGTATGACACGATATTAAGCGCGATGGCACAGGGCAACGAAAAGCTAAACGACTTATACCGGCGGACGGGCTACTCCCGCGCGAAGATCTCGGTGTATTTAAAGAACCTGGCTTCTTTTGACATTGTGGCGAAGGTCAATTCGTTCGAGACGGGCGGATGGGACAATGCGAAGAAGGGCGTTTACCGGATCAGCCATCACCTGGTGGATTTCTGGTTTACCTTCGTATATCCGCATCTGTCGGAATCCGTGACCATGGCGCCCGAGGCGTTCTATGATACCTATATCACACCCGGGCTGGATGTGTACCTGCGGCCGTATTTTGTCGGCGTCTGCCGCGAATACTTATCGCTTATGAATATGGTCGGTAAGGTGCCAATCAAGATCGAGCGGATGGGCACCTGGGTCGGCAAGGAAGGCACGATCGACATAATCGGGCAGGATCATGTCAGGGAGAATGTGGTCGGTATCTGCAACTGGGCGGATGAGGAGCTTTCGTTTGCAAGATACACGAAGCTGATCGAGGATATGAAGAGCGCCAGGATCCATGCGAAGACGATCTACCTGTTCTCGGCACGCAGCTTCGATATCAAGCTGAAGGCGTTGGAGCATCAGTCGAAGTCCGCCGTTACGCTGGTGGATATGAATGAGCTCTAAAAGGCGGAACGGATATGGATGGGGATAAGCATATGCACGCTGCAGGGGATGACAGGGTTCATTCGCATTCGCATACACACACGGATACGAAGGCGGTTCTTAACCGCCTTTCTAAAGTGATCGGCCATCTTGAAAAGGTCAAAAGCATGGTGGAGGAGGGCAGGGACTGCAGCGAGGTGCTCGTGCAGATCGCTGCGGTCAAATCCGCCATTAACGGCGTCGGCAAGGTCATTTTAAAAGACCATATCACCCATTGTGTCGTGGATGCGGTAAAAGAGGATGATTATGCGGCGATCGAGGAGCTGGGCAGAGCGATCGATCAGTTTATGAAATAATGCGGCTTTTGCCGGGCAAAAGATCCCGGGCGGATCTTTGAGAGGACCGATACTGCCGCACGGTAAGAAAGGAATGATCTTTTGAGCGCGAAGACCCTCTAAATATCGGAAAAGCC
>JAFSYD010000157.1 GCA_017443685.1 Lachnospiraceae bacterium
CGCGGCCAGCAAAAACGCGGACAGCAGCAATTCCGCCACATCCCGGCGCCCCACCTCCGCATCCTGCAAACATTTCAGATGCAGTATGGAGGAAATCAAAAGACAGGAGGCCGCAAAGACAACACCGTCATAGGTCAGTGCCGTGAGATTCATCATATTGACCGGCAGAATCGCAAGCAGTGCCATCAGCCATTTTCCCTGTGGCAGGGGCATCCTTTTGATGGCGTGGAAGATCGCGGACGAATACAGCAGCAGCGCACATATGCGGCCAAGCGTCAGCAATCCGACCATGCCGATTCCCGTTGGCCTGAGCAGCGCAAACGTCGCGATGAAAGGGATATAATTCCAGGCGGAATAGAAGGACATTCCGGAGGATCTCGGGCTGTCTATTTCATAAAGTACATTCCGATTGCTTTCACAAGGTGCAAACAAACCGTCTGCAACATTCCGATAGCTCCGTGCGGTCGGGCTGTAAAAATTTTCGCCTTCTTCAAAAAACACATCCCTTACGGTGGCCGTATCGCCCTCACGGATCGTCAGCATAAAGTCTTCGTCGCTTCCGATCCCCGATAGGCGGTTGGCATAATGCCAGGCCGCTCCGAAATGCTTGCCGAAATCATTGATATTCCATGCCGGAAGCAGGGCAATCATGGCACAGCCGATGCAAACGGCAGCCGGAAAATAAAAATGCTCCGGCGCGCCGTACCATTTTTTTCTGCGCTGATACAATACCGCCGCTCCCGAAACAAGAAAAATGCCGGCGAGAAAAAAGGTGATGATACCCGCAGATGCTCCTCCGGCATAAGCGGTTCCCGCTTCGCTGCCGCGGAGCGAAAAAAACGCCGTAACGGCAAGAACGAGGAACAAAAGAAGCAGAAAAACAAGGATCGTTTTCTTTTGGACCCCCATGCTCTTACAGTCTCCAGTACGCATATTCCGGCGCCGCAAAATCCTCCCGGCGGTATATTCCCTTGAGATCGGCGAGGATGCGCGTTTTGTTTGATGCGTTGAAGAAAGCGTCCAGTTTCTGCCGGTCATACCGTCTGAAGCTTTCATGCGACACTGCCACGATCACCGCGTCCAGATCCTGCAACGCATCCTCCGTGACAAAACGGATGCCGTAGAGACGCTCCGCTTCCTCCGCATCCGCCTCCGGATCAAAGACAAGCGGTGTGATGCCGTATTCCCCGAGCTCGTTGTAGATATCGATCACCTTGGTGTTGCGCGTGTCGGGACAGTTTTCCTTGAAGGTAAAGCCAAGGATCGCCACCTTCGCGTCCTTGACCGCGATATCCGCCGCGATCAGAAGCTTCACCGCCTCCCTGCCGACATAGGCGCCCATGTCATCATTGATGCGGCGGCCGGAGAGAATAATCTGTGAATGGTAGCCCAGCGCCTCGGCCTTGTAGGTCAGATAATAGGGGTCGACGCCGATGCAGTGTCCGCCGACGAGCCCCGGCGAAAAGGGCAGGAAATTCCATTTGGTGCCTGCCGCCTCCAGCACGCTCTTCGTATCGATGCCCATTCTGTGGAAGATCA
>JAFSYD010000158.1 GCA_017443685.1 Lachnospiraceae bacterium
CGAATAGTCGAACTCGCACGCCTGTCCGATGACGATCGGACCGGAGCCGATGATGAGCACTTTATGGATGTCAGTACGTTGTGCCATTTGTTTTCTCCTTTTTTCTACCCGTCAAAAAGTTCCAATATATTTTGACAGAAAATGTGTGAGTTGTCCATAAAAAAATAAGGAGAAAATGATGTTTTTCACTTGCCTATTGATTTTATCCGTGAATATTACTATTATAAATACGAATTGTTTTTTTCGAAGGACACGGTACGAAGGAAAAGGAGGGGGCAATATGAAGGCAGTGGAAGCGGTAAAGAAGCTTCTTGCTTACGGTCTTAAGACGGGACTCATTACGGCGGATGAGCTGGCTTTTGCAGCGAACGCGCTGTTTGATATTTTACAGATCGAGCCGGACAGCGATTTTGACGCGGATACGGTGAAGGCGGGATATGACGGGGCCGATGCGGGGGATGCGCTCGAAGCGATCTTAAAGGAGCTTTTGGATGACGCGGCAGAGCGCGGTATTATCGATGGCGGTATCGCAAGCCGGGATCTTTTTGACACGAGGCTGATGGGGGCGATGATGCCCCGGCCGGCGGAGTTCATCCGGACTTTCCGCGAGCGCTACGCAAGGAGCGCGCAGGACGCGACCGATTACTTCTACAGGCTTTGCTGTGACAGCGATTATATCCGCCGTTACCGCATTAAGAAGGATAAAAAGTGGATCGCGCCGACGCCATACGGAGATCTTGACATCACGATCAATCTCTCCAAGCCGGAAAAGGATCCGAAGGCGATCGCGGCAGCACTGCAGAGAAAGTCGGAAAGCTTCCCGAAGTGTCTGTTGTGCCATGCGAACGAAGGCTATGCGGGCAGACTTGACCATCCCGCAAGACAGAATCTGCGTCAGGTTCCGCTGAAGCTTGCCGGGCAGAACTGGTTCATGCAGTATTCGCCCTACGTATACTATAATGAGCATTGCATCGTATTATCGGCGGAGCACCGTCCGATGAAGGTGGACCGCGGTTCTTTTGAGCGGCTTTTGGATTTCATCGAGCGGTTTCCGCATTATACCATCGGTTCGAACGCAGATCTGCCGATCGTCGGCGGTTCGATCCTGACGCACGATCATTTCCAGGGTGGATGCTATGAGTTTGCGATGGCACGCGCCGATTTTGCGAAAACGATCACATTCGCGGGCTGTGAGGATATTGAGGCGGGTATTGTGCACTGGCCGATGTCGGTCATCCGTCTGCGCGGTAAGGACAGGGATAAGATCGTTGGCCTTTGTGATAATATTCTGACCGAGTGGCGGGTGTACAGTGATCCGGCGGTTGACATATTATCGGAGACGGACGGTACGCCGCACAACACCATTACGCCGATCGCGCGGATGCGGGACGGCAAGTTCGAAATGGATCTTGTACTGCGCAACAACCGCACGACCGATGAATTCCCACTCGGCATTTTCCATCCGCATGAAGAGCTTCACCATATCAAGAAGGAAAATATCGGTCTGATTGAGGTGATGGGCCTGGCGGTGCTGCCGGCGCGC
>JAFSYD010000159.1 GCA_017443685.1 Lachnospiraceae bacterium
GCTGCGTAAACCGCGGCAATTGTGAGCATGTAGTATATGAAGACCGCTTCCTGCGGGTTCGTGACCTTGCGGACATGAAGCCGCGTCTGGATCCCATCACCTTGCCCAATTTCTTTAAAGTAATGGATAAAGCGGTTGAGCTTAGCGGTTGCCGGAATGAGGACGTGAACTTCGTAGCCCCGATCTGCATGAAGAAATCCATGCTGGTCGGTTTGCTGGATCATTTCGGACTGACCGAAGAGAACAGCTTCCTGTTGGAGGATTACGGGCATTGCCAGTCCGCCGACTGCTTCCTCTCGATCGAGGAAGGGCTGCGTCACGGGCGTCTGCACGACGGCGACCTGGTAGTGACCATTGCGGCCGGTACCGGCTATACCTGGGCTTCCACCTGTATCAAGTGGGGTCCGGTAGCTTAAGCAGCAGGACTTTCGGTTCATGGTATTCAGAGAAGACGAAGGGAGAATAGACCATGGAAAACCTGTTTTACATTCCCTATGAAGAGATCCGGGTCGGCGATAAAGCCGCGCGGGAATCCGTTATCTCGGACGATATCGTTCTGCGCTTCTCCGAGCTCATCGGTGACACTAACTCCTTCCATGTCAGCGATGAGAACGCGGCGAAAACGGTATTCCGGACGCGGATCGCGCACGGTGTCCATCTTCTCTCCTTTGTTTCGACGCTGATCGGGCAGAAACTGCCCGGTTTTGGGACCATCTACTGCTCACAGGAGCTGAAATTCATGAAACCGGTCTATATCGGCGAAACGATCACGACGGAAGTCGAAGTCCTGGAGAAGCTGTCCCATCAGCGGCTCCGTATGCGTACCGTGATCCGGGACAGCGCCGGTGACATCGTCATGGATGGGGTCGCGGTCATAAAAACCTATCGTTAACCTAAATGTGATTGCGTGATCCTTAATACTGAAAAGTGATGAGCGGGAACGGGTGCTGCCGGTAAAGCAGCACCTGTTCCCGCTTTTGCTACTGGGTTCTTCCTGACGTTACCAGGGCCTTCCTGGCGCTAAATACGGGCCATCGCGTCCAAACTATAAACAAAGTCTATTGCGATTCACGCAGGCGATCCGGCTCCGCATTCAAGAGAGCTTGGAACGCGTCTGGATCCATATGTAGTTTCGCAGCGCCTTTTTCCGCGGCAAGATCTCCATCGCGAACCAGGGCCAGGATGGTACTACGTTCACCCTCAGCGATTCCTTCTGCGCGACCCTCGGCGATTCCTTCGGCGCGAGCTTCTTTGATAATGCTGCGTTCGTGCATTTCCTGCACTGTCTTCTGGTCAAATAGCATTTCCATGATCGTCATGACTTCATTCCTCCTCCGCTCCAGATAGTCGCGTAAGATTCCTCTGCGGATGCATTCTTCGATCGTTTCCGTGACCGCCCGCCGGCTGTCATCCGGATAACTCTCCCGCATCCTGCGATACATATGGCAGAAGGCAGCGTACTCGTAAATAATACCGGCACCCTGCTCACCGTAAAGCACTTTTACCTTAACGTCGAGAAAAGCATCATCCCCGTTCCAGTGAACACGGGCGAGTGAAAGTTCCGTTTCCTCATGGTGCGCTTTACCTGTGTAGATGACGTAAAGCTCCGGCTTCGGAAGAGGTACTGCCTTTTCACGATAGACGTCGTCTTCGTTTTCAACCGTGATCTTTTTCAGAGTCTCAGCCAGATAGACCATCGCCCGGAATGCGATGTTTTCACACCAGGTACTCTGTGCCTCCGCGAGAAAGAGCATCCGGTTTCCGACCTGCATGCCGAGGTCGTTATAGAGATGATCGGTCAGCACGGCCTTCAAAGTCGTGACCTGAATATCCTCCGCCCGGATCTCTTCCTCCGGGTGCAGTTCCCGGTAAAGCCGGACCCGGTTCTCCGGGTCTGAAAAGAGATCCGTGAATACGCTGTCGTAAATGGTTCGTTTGATTTGTTCTCCTGACATGGTTTTCTCCTTTCATTATACAGAATCAGGTCTGGCAGGAAAAGTAGGGCAAAGAAAAAACCGCCTGGTTCCGGGAGATTTACGAGACGAGTCGTGATCTCCCGGAACCAAACGGTTCCTGAAGCTTCTTTTCCTGATACTGAAAGTGTAGCCTGTTTTTCCCCAACTGTCAAACTTTCCCATTCAAC
>JAFSYD010000013.1 GCA_017443685.1 Lachnospiraceae bacterium
AAGTTCCGCCGTCAAGGTTCGTATAGACCGCCTCATCCATATCCCGCTTCGTCGTGACGGTCGGCTTTTTATCGAAACCTTTCAGGCAATATTCGATCCGCGGATTGTTCAGCGAGTAAGACAGCGCGTAACCGTGAATCTTAATCCGCCGAATGCTCGACGGCAGGGTCACAACCCCGCTTTCGTCGAGATAGATCTGCTCGTCATCTGCCTCAATAAACGGCACGGTAAGCCGGATGTTCGTCGAAGTCGCGTGTGCCTCATTGATGTTCACCATCGACACGCCCGTCGTTCCGGCAACATACAGATCACCGTCCTCCGACACATAATTATGCGAATTCGCCGTGGTCACATGCGCAAGGCCGCTCGTCGCGTCATACAGCACGTAATCGATCTTTTTATTCTCCAGCATCATATCCGCATTTACCACATAAATACCGCCGGAACCAAGCACCCAGACATTGTTATTCTCATCGAAGAAAATGTCGAAATTGTTCGCATACGGGAAATCCGAGATCGTGGTAACTTCGCCGTCCTTATAATAGGCAACGGAATTACTCGTGATCAGCCACAGTACCTTCCTGCCCTCATCCCATTTTGCCCGCAGGATAACATCCGACCGCAGGCCGTCCGAGCTGCGGATTGCCGTCATATTCTCATCCCTATCCACGATATACAGACCGTCGCCGTCGCTTCCCATGTAAAAATTCCCGTCGGAATCCTCCTCCAGTGTCAAAAGCTCGGTATTCAAAAGCCCGTCCTCCACGCCGAAGGACTTGAACGGCTCACCGTCCCGAAGCACCGTGATCCCGCCGCTTGCGGATACGACAATATCGCCGTTCGCCCGCTCGCAGGTCGTACGTACGCGGTTCGATGGCAGGCCGCTCTCCGATGTGTACTCCCGGATACTCCCGTCCGCGCCAAGCCTTACAAGGCCGTGCTCCGAGAACGTGCTCACCCAGAGATTGCCCTTGGAATCGCTCTTTATACAGCGCACCCGCGCCTCGGAAAGCAGATCGGAAACCGGCGTCTGCTTTACCTGCCGGTGCTCGTCCAACACCACAAGCCCGGTATCCGTACCGATGTACAGGTCGCCGTTGTAGAGGATCGTCGTGTTGCAGACCCTGTCATACACGCCCGCAACCCGCGTGATATTTGCAAAAACGCTGTCCGTGATCTTCATAATTCCCTGGCGTGACGATGCAAACCAAAGATTCCCCTCGTAATCCACCATCATTTTATCCACGGAATTATTCATATCGACCTGCGACAGCTTCATATAATTGCCGTCACTGTCAATGTGCGCGATGCCGTCGTCCGCACCGATCCAGATCTCATCGCCGACCAGCTCGATCGTTTTGATATGCTCCTGTTCGGGCGTCTCAATGATCTCATAATCCTTCATTCCGCCGTCCATATCGGCGTGGATGATCGCCTTGCCCTCCGTCCCGAGGTACACCCAGCCCTCGCGTTTGTCATCGACCGTAATACAGCTGACCGCGCCAATATCCAGCTCGTCATCCACAAAATAGTCTTTCACCTCCGTGCCGTCGACGGAAAAGAAATTACCATCATAGGTCTCCCCGTAAACAATGCCTCTTGCATCGGTGCGCAGCTCGCAGACATAGTCCGTCGAAATCCGCGGATCCTCGTATGCATGCACCGTCTCGCCATCGTAATAGACCATCCCCTGTGTCGTTCCGAACAAAATGTTGCCGGCGCCATCCTCCGCGATCGAACGCACCGAAGAAGACGGAACGCCTTCCGCCCGGGAAAGCATCGAAATGTCGTTGCCCCTTACCAGTGCCACGCCGCTGTCGTTCGTCCCCACCCAAAGCTGCCCCTTCGAGTCGACAAACATACTGACGACGGAAGCGATGCCGGTGGACGCCGCATACCGGTCAAACGTTGACCCGTCATAGCGGATCAGCCCGCTGTAGCTGCCGATCCAGATAAAGCCGTCGGTCGTCTGCGCGATCACGTTTGCCTCCGAGGTCGGCATACCGATGCTCGAATCATACATCACCGAGGTCTGCCCGACCTCAAGCCCCGTGTGATCGGGCTTCGCCTGCACGTCTAAGACAGGGGATACAATAAGTGCCGCCGAAAGAACCATCGCAGAAATTTTCACAAAAGAGTTTTTCATAAGTATTTTCAAATCTTTCTGATAAAAATAAGAAGTCAAAAAAATACGCGCGGACTGCCGTTGCAATCCGCACGTCATAATAACGCATCTTACTGAAAAAATCAATGGTCTATGAGAACAAAGCCTTTGCCTGACTTGCCCGGTTATCCATCATATTTTTCTTCAGCTTCATCTGATACTGCTGGAGCGACTGCTGCTTCTTGATCTCTGTCATCCCTGCGCCCATATCCTGGTCTACTTTCCGGCTGTAGCTTGCCACCGTATTCGTACGGCCAACATTCAGATTGTTATACGCATGCTCGAAACCATTGAACTGCGCACCGCCTGATGCGCGCATACCGTCAAGCTTCTCCAGTACACCGTCAATGTCATCCAAAAAGCTCGCGCTGCTGACATCCAGGTTCGTAAGCCCCAGACCCGAAAGGGTAGCATCATTCGTGGTAAGCTCCGTATCGCCGCCCTGCCCCATCGAGATCTGCATCGAGCCGCCCGTGCCGTCAAGAAGATTCTTAGTGTTGTAATTCGTCTGTCCGGCAATATCGCCGATGCCCTGTGCCAGCTGGTTCACCTCCGCCTGGATCGCGTCGCGGTCAGACTGTGACAGCAAACCGTTCTGTGCCTGTACGCCCAGCTCACGCATCCGCTGGAGACTGTCGGTAATATTGCCAAGAGCGCCATCCTGTATCTTGGACGCATCCTGTGCCGACGCTACATTATTCGCACCTGCCTTCATTGAACGCTGCTGCGCTTCCATGCGCTCAGCCTGCGCCAGACCCGCCGCGTCATCCGCCGCCGAATTGATCCGCTTTCCGGACGACATATTACGGTAAGCATTCGATAAATTGGTGTTGCTGATATGGGAAATACTCATTTTCTATCACCCTCCTTTGCAATAGAAACGTATAAAAGGTGCCAATCACAGTCTTATTATAGCACATCTTTCCGTTTTTGTCAGCAACATTTTTCGAATCTTTAATGTCCGCTATGTTATACCTGCGGCAGTCCTGCCACGCTTGCCGCGATCTCCTCGTCGGACGGGATGTAATCCTCCATCTTTCCGTCGTGGAACTGCTCGTATGCATACATATCGAAGTAGCCCGTTCCGGTCAGACCGAAGACGATCGTCTTCTCCTCGCCGGTTTCCCTGCACTTCTTTGCCTCATCGATCGCAACCTTGATCGCGTGTGAGCTTTCCGGTGCCGGAAGGATACCTTCCACACGCGCGAACTCCTCAGCAGCCGCGAACACGTCTGTCTGTGCTACGCTCCTCGCCGTCATATAGCCGTCCGCATACAGCTGGGACAGCGTCGAGCTCATCCCGTGATAACGCAGTCCGCCCGCGTGATTCGGCGCTGGCATAAAGCCCGAACCTAAGGTATACATTTTCGCCAGCGGACATACCATGCCGGTATCGCAGAAGTCATACGCATAGGTTCCGCGTGTGAACGACGGGCAGGAACGCGGCTCTACCGCAATGATCTCATAATCCGCTTCGCCGCGCAGCTTCTCTCCCATGAACGGCGCGATCAGGCCGCCTAAGTTCGAGCCGCCGCCCGCACAGCCGATGATCATATCCGGCTTGATGCCGTATTTATCGAATGCCGCCTTTGTTTCTAAACCGATCACACTTTGATGCAGGAGCACCTGATTTAACACGCTGCCCAAAACATAGCGGTATCCTTCGGTGCTCGTTGCAACCTCAACCGCCTCAGAGATCGCGCATCCGAGGCTGCCGTTCGTTCCCGGGAAATCCGCCAGCATCTTTTTGCCGATATTCGTCGTTTCCGACGGCGACGGCGTTACGGACGCGCCGTATACACGCATTACCTCGCGGCGGAACGGCTTCTGCTCGTAAGACACCTTTACCATATACACCTTGCAGTCCAGTCCGAAATACGAGCACGCCATCGAGAGCGCCGTACCCCACTGGCCTGCGCCGGTCTCGGTCGTTACGCCCTTTAACCCCTGCTTTTTCGCATAATATGCCTGCGCGATCGCGGAATTCAGCTTATGGGACCCGCTTGTGTTGTTCCCTTCGAATTTGTAATAGATCTTCGCCGGGGTCTGCAATTTTTCCTCTAAACAGTACGCCCTTACCAGCGGCGACGGCCGGTACATCTTGTAAAAACTGCGGATCTCTTCCGGGATCTCAATGAATGCCGTATCATTATCCAGCTCCTGCTTAACGAGCTCCTCGCAGAATACGGGCGCGAGCTCTTCCGCCGTCATGGGCTGGTGCGTTCCGGGATTCAAAAGCGGCGCGGGCTTATTTTTCATGTCCGCCCGCAGGTTGTACCAGCTTTTGGGCATCTCATTTTCTTCGAGATAGATTTTGTAGGGAATCGTTGTTGCCATTGTTTCCTCTCCTTTCATACAAAAAGCTCCGTCATAGTCGGAGCTTAGTCAGTCAAGTGCACTTCATCATAGTAAAGCATATCTGACCGAAAATGTCAAACGCATTTTTAAATATCATTCCCTGCCTTCCGCAAACCGCGCGGCCAGACTCGCAACCACGTCTTCCAGGCTGTGTCCGTCCTCTTTTACTGTAATGTCCGCGTAAAGCTCATATAAGACGATCCGTTCCCGATACAGCTCTTCGATCGTCTGTCCGTCCTTTAACACGACACCGCGCTGCTTCGCGTTGTGCAGACGGCGCATCAGCGTATCGTAATCAATGTGCAGATACACAACCGTCCCAAGCGCTTTCAGATGTGCCATCGCCTTTTCTCCGTAGACAACGCTTCCGCCGGTCGCAACCACGGTGTTGTCCGAAGCAAAAGACAGACAGACCTCCTCCTCCATCCGAAGGAAGCCTGCCAGCCCCTCAGCTTCCATGATGTCCTTCAGCTTCCTGCCCGCGTGGCGCTGCAGCAGCAGATCCGTATCGACAAAATCCATTCCCAGAATTTTCGCCAGGATCACGCCTGCCGTGCTTTTGCCCGCCGTCGGCATGCCGATCAGAATAATGTTATTTCGTTCCATCTTTTCCGTTGTCGTGATCTGCCCATTCATAACGTCATCATTCTACACGATTTCCCTTTGAAAAGGAAGCCGTATCTTTCCCAGACACGATCCCCGACGCGGACAAGTTCAAAGAAGGCGGGATGTTCCAATTAAGGAACCATCTCGCCTCTTCCTGACATAACACGTTCCCCCGTGAATCTATCGTAACGGTTAGCAGAATTATTTCCCACTGTACCGCAGCGACTCTATGATCGCTTTCAGCAGGTCGGCATCGTCCTTATCGCCGAACAGACCGATCGCCGTCTTATAATCAGGCGTGATGATATAGATATACGCGTCCCACGTCGTGCCGTCATATATGTATTTCATATCCGACACGTAGGCATCGTACGCACAATTGTCCACCGCCTTCGGATCCCCGGTGAATTCCGAATCGACCAGGGTAAGCACCCGGGTATAATCACGCCGAAGCTTCGGTATGATCACCGCCGTCGCGTCGTCCCCTTCCTTAAACCCGGAGAAATATGAGCTCGAATCCAAGTCCGACAGATACAGCCAGCTTTCGCTGCCGCCCGAGCTCGTGTACTTGATATAAATGAACTCGTCGCCGTTTTGCGTATCGTATTCCGCCTCCACGCCGTTCGGCATCAGGAAGCTGACACCCAGATTATCATTTTCATACAGCCTGTAATTGCCCGGCTCGAATTTACCCGTCACGGCAAATGTCGCTAAAATATCATTTTCAAGCGCCGCCTTTTTCGAGCTGCATTTTACGATGTAGCAGCCATAATCGCCCGTCCCGTCAAAAAGACAGATCCGCGACGCGTTTTCTCCGGCTCCGTGATCATACAGATAGTAATCACCGGCTGGCGTCGCGCCTTTTGTGACCATGGAAAGACTTCCGCCGGATATGCCAAGCAGCGAATCCATTATGGACGGATCGTATTCGAGCAATTTGCTTAATTCCGCCGCCGAATAGAAGATCTTCCCGTCCTCACTTCCCGGCGTGGTCCTATAGGCAAAATGCACGTCCACCGTCGACCCGCTCGCGCTGTCCGCCAGCGTCACCTTCTGGCTGCCGTCGCGGCTGACTGCATAGGACGTTCCCGGACAGCCGATGGAAAACGCCATCTCATCATCCTCGTAGGTCGAAGCAATGTCAGCAGCCTTTGTCCCGTAAACGAACTCACCTGACGTCGCTGCCGATCCCTTATCATCGCCGAACTGTTTCACCGCAAATACGCCGCCCAACACCACAACCAGCACCAGCGCCAATCCCGCACCGACAAACACCGCGACCGGCGCCTTCTTTTTTTGCACCGCGCCAGGGTAACCGCCCGGCTGATACGCGCTCGGGCTGCCCGGATAGCCGCCCGGCTGATACGCGCTCGGATTGGCCGGATAGCCGCCCTGCTGGTACGCACTCGGATTGGCCGGGTAACCGCCCGGCTGGTACGCGCTCGGATTAGCCGGATAACCGCCCGGCTGGTACGCACTCGGATTAGCCGGATAGCCGCCCGGCCCATATACAGGTACAGCCGGAGCGCTGTTCCCGAGCATCGCGTTTTTGAAATCAGTCATATTCTGAATGCGGTACTGCGGCTGAACCGCCAGAGCGGCAAGCATTGCATTTTCCATGTAATCGGGAATGCTGATGCCGAGCGTATGCGGCAGGACGATCTCGTCCTCATCCATCCGGTCGATCGAATCAGGCAGAAGCCGCCCCGTAACCGCCGTGTAAAAGGTCGCTGCCAGCGAATACACATCCGTATAAGGCCCCTGTCTGCCGTGACGCGTATATTGCTCTTTCGGGGCATAACCGTGCTTTAACACGACATCCAGGCTCTTCGATACCTGCCCTAAGCTGTAGACCGCCGCGCCGAAATCGATCAGCTTCACCTGTCCTTCATCCGTGATAAAAATATTGTCCGGCGTCACGTCCCTATGGATGATCCCCTTCGCATGCACCGACGAAAGCGCGTCCATGACCGGCGTGATAATATCAAGCGCCTCTTCCCATGGTATCCTTCCGCCGCGCTGCTCGATATATTCCTGAAAGCTCAGCCCCTGCACATAATCCATCGCAAAATACGCAGTGCCGTTCTCCTCAAAATAACTGCGCACATTGACGACACCCTCATTGCCGATAAACTCGGCGAGCGTCTGCGCCTCGTTGATAAAGGCGTTTTTCCCGTATTCGAAATGCTCACCTTCCTCGCCGGAATGCGGAACTATCATCTGCTTATCGTTGCGGGACGCCATGGTCTCCGGAAAGAATTCCTTAATGACGACCGTGTCCTTTGTCTTATGGTCCTGGGCTTTATAGGTGATACCGAAACCGCCCTGTCCCAATACATCGCCTACGATGAAGCGTCCATTCAACACTGCGCCCTCCGGCAATGCCCAAGGGTATTTTTCCCTGCTGTTCGCCATATTCTTCTCCTATATTGCCGCAAGTAATATCTGACTGCTTTGTCCGACCGGTTGCCGGTGCCGCGAAGCGAAGCCGGTCCTTTAACGTCAGACTGCAGCCCGTACCGTAAGCACCGACAGGTTGTCGTTGCCGCCGGACAGGCGGTCCATGATCCGCAAAAGCAGCAGCTCTGCCCATTCCTGCGCGCTCCCTGTCTTCAAAAAGTCGATCAGGATCTCGTCATCATACAGATATTCCCACGCTCCGTCCGAGCACAGGCAGAAGCCGTCACCGATGCTAAGCGGTACGACCGTCTCATATAGATCGGGTTCGTTCCGATCCCTTCCGCCGAGTACCCGAAGCAGCGATGTCTGATCTTCGTCAAACGGAATATCCGTCCGCGATATCTCCCCATGTATGTACTTCTTGTACGCCACCGAATGATCCGCTGTCACGCCGACTAACGCACTGCCCCGCAGGTAATACACCCGGGAGTCCCCGACATTCCCCCATGCCGCATGGTCGCCATCGATCGCAACTGCCGCAACGGTGCTTTTCATACGACCGCCGCGCTGCGCCTGCTCACCCACAACCGCTTCATTCGCCTCCGCGATCGCTTCACCGAGCCATGTCTTCCGATCTTCCTGCGGCCCGTCGTTCTGCCATTTCTGCAAAATCGTCCGCAAGACCGCCGCCGACGCAACTTCCCCATGCAGATGCCCGCCGAGCCCGTCCGCCACGACAAAAATACCGTCGCCTCCGGCCTTGCAAAAATCCGCCGCGTCCTCGTTTAAGTCTCTGCCGCCCTTGTTCGTAAAGCAATATCCGTCCAGATTCATTCACGTTCCCCTGCTTTTACTTTATCTCTACGCGCATCGAATTCGCCTGCTCACCGAGATAGAAGCTGTCGCCCGCCTTCATATGGTAAGCCACGCCCGCGTCGAGCTTCTGCCCGTTCGCAAGGAAGGTACCGTAGGACGAACGCAGATCCGTCAGAAGGAATTCATTCGTCGCCTTATCATAGGTCAGCTGGCAATGCCGTCCACTGACGCCCGGCGTCCCCTCGTCGAAAACGATCTGACAAGCGGACGGATCCCGTCCGATCAGAAGCGGCTTGTCCGTTACCGTCACCGTCTTGCCGTGATGCTGTACCGCAAGCGAACGGACGGAAGGCGTATGGATCGCCTCGGTCTTCTTAATCGGGGACGACGGTGCCACCGTTTTCGGCGCTGCCGGCATCGGCTGCGGAACCGGCGGCATGCCCTGCTGCGGCATCACGTTCGACTGCGCGCTCTTCTTTCCGAGTGTCAAGGCGAGCACCAGACCGATAATGACGATCACGATCACCGCGATCACGCCGATCACCCAGATCGGGAAGCCGCCCTTTTCCGGTTCGGGCTCGGGTGCCGGCTCCGCGGGCTGCTCCACCGGCGCCGGTGCGGCTTGCTGCGGTTCTTCCTCTACCGTCTCCGCTTCCTCTTCCTCCTCCGATGCAGCCGCCGCGCTCGGATCGAACAGATCGTATTTGACATTATTCATATTGAGGTATGTCATGACTTCCTCAATGTTAACGGCGTAATTCGCTTCCTCGCCGGTCATCCAGTTCTGTACCGTCTTCGTATTGATACCGATCGCGCAGCCGTCGTCATTGACAAGCGGCGACCCGGAATGCCCCATTTGAATGATCGCATCCGTCTGTATCAGCCGCGTGCCCGTACTGCTCGAAGTAACCAGCCGGCTTAACACACCCGAGTTGACCGTCGCGTCTTCCAGACTCCAGGTCGAGATCGGATTCGCGATCGCATTATCCGCCTGCCCCGGGAATCCGATGACATACACCGGTTTCCCCTGCATTTCGTTGACCGGTATCTGCAACTTGATCGGATCGCGCCGCGAGGTCGGCTTGTCCAGACGCAATACCGCAACATCCTGCAGCTCGTCATAGGAATTCGGCAGAAGATATGCCTCGTCGTAGCTGCTGCCGTCATAATATACGCGCAGTGTCACACGCTCGACCAGTGACTGCCGTCCCGCACCGATGTCCGCCATAAACGGATCGGTCCAGTCGCCTTTTCCGTTCTCCACGTATTCGCCCACCACGTGGTAGTTCGAGATCAGATACTGCGGATCCTTTCCCTCCTCACCGATGAAGAAACAGCTCCCCCAGCCGTACTGTGTGAGAACCACCTCACCGGTCCGCGCATCCGCATATTCCTCGTAGCATGCCAAAACCGCAACGCTCTTTTTCGTTTCCTCGGAAAACGCCGCTTTCACGCGGATTGCCGGTATCGCCATAAGCACAAGGGCAAATACCGCAAATAATGCAAGTAGTCTTTTCTTTTGTCTCATAATAACCCCCTTTTATTATTGCCCGCAGCTTATCACAAGCGCGGTAAAATTATCCTGTCCCGGACGGTTCGCACGCAGCACCGCCTCTTTTATCATTGCACACGCCTCTTCCGGCGTCCGTCCCTCCATGCATTCGATGATCTCCTTTTCGTCGAGCACGCCGCCCACGCCGTCGGAACACATCAGTACCATGTCGCCGGTATCTAACGGCAAGCCCCGGCGCAATGCGTCCACCTCGTCAAGCTCCGGCATCCCTAAGAATTCCGTCAGGGCCGCTTCCTCAAAATCATTGCGCGCCTCTTCGTAATCCATCGAACCGTCCCTTATGCCCCGAAGATAGATCGCATTGCGGATATTGTGCTCTTTATTGATCCGCAAAAGCTGGCCATCGCGCAGCAGATAAACAAAGCTGTCCCCGACGCCGACGTAATATAATTTGTTCAGGAAAAAAATACAGACGACCGCGGTAGAGCCGCCCATTCCTCCGATCAGCCCATACACGCCCACACACGCGTTTCGCAGACTTCGTTCCATCTGTGCGGGAAGATCGCCCTCACGCGTCGTGCTTTTAAAATCAGACACCAGAATATCAATTGCCCGCTCGCTCGCCTCCTTGCCGTCCGCCATGCCGCCCATTCCGTCGCAGACCACGGCAAAAAGCCCCTCCCCGGCAATCTTCGCCGGATCCGTCGCGTTACAGAACGCAAACGCGTCCTCCTGACGCTCCCGCTGACCCAGACCCTGCATATTGGCAACCGTATAGGAAAGTCCCGTTCCGGTATTTGCTGCCGTATCTCCCATAAGCTCCCCCTTTTACCGGCTGCTGTCATCATCCCCCCACATAAAGCGGCTGCAGCAGAACGGCACAAACAAAAACGCGCTGTCTCCCAGCTCGATCTTGTCATACTCGTTGATCCCGACCGGCACATACACCGGCTCATCGTTCAAATAGATGTTGTTCGTGCTCTCACCCGGGATCAGCATAAAGGAGTTGTGCCGCCGGTCATAGGCAATCCGTGCGTGATTCTCCCGTGAGATCGTCGGATCATTCTGAATGATGACATCTCCCGTCTCGCGCCCGATCTTGTTCTGCCGGTCAAAAAGGCGGTAATCCCGTCCTAAGTTCACGCCGCCGATGCACACAAGCCACCCGACGACCGGATCGTATTTTTCGTGCTTTTTAAATACGCCGACCGTCTTATTCCCGCCGGGCTGCTTCTTTGCCTCCGACAGGGACTTTCCGTAACCGGACGGCGCCACTGTCTTACCGACGGCACCGACGCCCTGACGTTTCCCTCCGTACTGGCTGAAATCAATTTCGGTACTGTTGCCGGAACAATACGGACAGGAATCATAAATATCCGTATTATAAAGATGCCCCCGTTCGCATTCCTTTACTGCCATAACGCACCCCCAAATCAAAACGATTATTTTTATTTTATCATAATCATTTTGAAAAAGAACCTCGTGACGCCATTCTGTCATTGTCAATTTTGTCACGTTTCTTCCATTTCATTTACATTCGCATATGGATCTTTCCACGGTCAGTCGATATCGAATCGATGTGTGGGTCCGGATCTTGGAAAACGACTGATCCCCGCAAATGAAATAACGGTACGGACAGTCACGCATTTTTCGGATGCGTAATTGCCCGTACCGTTTTCATTCGTTTTTCTGATATGTCACCGCTCCGCCAAATACGCTTTGACCACACGGATCAGTTTGTCGTAATCCATCGACGCCGTGTCGATGCAGAAGTCGTAGTTGGACACGTTATCCCAGTCCCTCCCGGTGAAATACTTGTAGTAATTCGCCCGGTAGCGGTCAATCTTGGCGATCCGCTCGATCGCCTCGGCCTCGGAGCTCACCTTCTTCTGATTGAGCACACGGGTGATGCAGTTCTCCTCGGATGCGTAGAAAAAAAGCTTTGCCACGTTGTCATAATCCCGGAGAATATAGTCTGCACAGCGGCCGATAATGATGCACGACTCCGTCTTGGCCAGCTGGCGGATGATCTTCGCCTGGTAACGGAAGAGATTCTCCGGCGAGGTAAAACGCGGATCGTCCGGCGCAAAGACCTCGCCGTCGCTGTCTGCCCCCGCGCTTCTGAAGATCGGCACCCGCCGCATGCTCTCGTCCGCCTCTCCGAACAGTGCCTCGTTGATGCCGCTGTCGTCGGAGGCCATACGGATGATCTCGCGGTCATAAGCCTTGATGCCGTATTCTTCTGCTAATTTTTTCCCAAGTGTCCTGCCGCCGCTGCCGTAGCTGCGGGCAATCGTAATCACCATATTTTCCATTGTTACCTCCCATGGACCCCTCTAACGGATTCCACGTCCGTCTTCCGATCCGCTTAATCACTCTCCGAGATATGCCTTCTTAATGGATTCGTCCTCTAGCATTTCAGACGCCTTTCCTTCCAGGACAATGCTGCCGGTCTCAAGGACATATGCGCGGTCCGCGATGGAAAGCGCCTTATTCGCGTTCTGCTCAACAAGAAGCACCGTCGTTCCCGTCTTCTTAATCTCCTCAATGATACGAAAGATTTCCTGTACGAGCAGCGGTGAAAGGCCCATCGACGGCTCATCCATCAGCACGATCCGCGGCTTGGACATCAGTGCGCGCCCCATCGCGAGCATCTGCTGTTCCCCGCCCGAAAGCGTCCCGGCCAGCTGGTTCTTACGCTCTTCGAGGCGCGGAAAGCTTTGATATATACGTGCAAGCGTTTCTTCCACCTCTGCTTTGTCACCCCTTGTAAATGCGCCGAGGCGTAAATTTTCCAAAACAGTCAGCTGCGCAAACACGCGCCGCCCTTCCGGAACGTGAGCCATTCCCATCGTCACGATCTTGTGCCCCGGCACCTTTGTGATATCCTCGCCCTCGAATATGATCTGTCCGCTCGCAGCAGCAAGCATCCCGCTGATCGTCTGCAGCGTCGTCGTTTTCCCTGCGCCGTTTGAGCCGATAAGCGCAATGATCTCTCCTTCTTCCACATGAAAGGAGATGCCCTTTAGCGCACGGATCACGCCATAATATACGGATAAATCTTTGATTTCTAACATGCTCATATGCTTTAGTCTCCCAAATATGCCTTGATGACCTCGGGGTTGTTTAGCACCTCTCCCGTTGCCCCGCAGGCCAATTCCTGACCGAAATTCAAGACGGTAAGCCGCTCGCAGATACCCGAGACGAGCTTCATATCATGCTCTATAAGAAGGATCGTAATATCAAATTCACTGCGGACGAAATGAATGGTATCCATCAGCTCCTTTGTCTCGTTCGGGTTCATTCCCGCTGCCGGTTCGTCCAGCAAAAGCAGCTTCGGACCGGTCGCCATCGCCCGCGCGATCTCCAACTTCCGCTGCGCACCATAGGGCAGATTGCCGGCCATAAAGCTTTCAAATTCCAGCAGACCGAAGACATCCAAAAGCCTCCTTGCTCTTTCGTTCATCTCATTTTCCACAGCAAAAAACTTCGGCAAGCGTAAAATCCCTGTCAGCGTCGAATACGGATAAGCGTTGTGCAGTCCTACCTTTACATTATCAAGCACCGACAGCTCGGAAAAAAGCCTGATGTTCTGGAATGTCCGCGCAATGCCTTCGCGGTTGATCTCCACGGTATTCTTCCCCGTGATGTCTTTCCGTCGAGATAGATCGAACCCTCCGTCGGTGTGTACACGCCGGTCAGAAGGTTAAAGACCGTCGTCTTCCCGGCGCCGTTCGGACCAATGAGTCCGTAAAGCTCCCCCTTTTCAATCGTCATCGAAAGCCCGTCTACGGCACGTAAGCCGCCAAACTGGATGCTCAAATCGTTTACCTTTAACATATCCATGTCTTTAAGCATCCTCCTTTTCCTTTTTCATTGGTAAAAAAGCACTCACCTTCGGCCACATCCGCGCCTTCCATTCAACGATCGCGGGTGCCCAGTTGAAGAGCATCAGCACGATGAGGAGGACGGAGTATATCAGCATCCGGTAGTTGGACAGTCCGCGTAAAAGCTCCGGCAGCAAGGTCAATACGATTGCCGCTATGATCGAGCCGCGGAAGTTGCCAAGACCGCCTAATACCACGAATACAAGGATCAAAATCGACATATTAAAATCGAACTTCGAAGCCGTGATCGTAGAAAGGTAATGCGCATATAACACGCCTGCAATTCCGGCGATTCCGGCCGAAATGACAAAACCTATCATTTTAAACCGGGTGATGTCTATCCCGACCGACTCAGCCGCAATACGGTTGTCTCTGATTGCCTGAATCGCCCGCCCGGTGCGGCTGTTCACAAGGAATGTCACGATAACAAGACATAAAATGAGCAGCACCATTCCGATGGTAAATGTCGTAACATGCGGCGTGCTCATAATGCCCTTCGCACCGTTGATGATCATTTTCCCGTTCTCACCGAGTGCCTGTGAATTATCCGTGACAAAAGAAAAATGAATGCCGT
>JAFSYD010000160.1 GCA_017443685.1 Lachnospiraceae bacterium
ACCAGAACAGTCTTTCCCGCTAAAAGCCGCGACAGTGCGTCCTGCACCTTCGTTTCGTTTTCCACGTCGAGGGATGCCGTCGCCTCATCCAAAAGCACGATCGGCGCGTTTTTTAACAGCGCCCTTGCGATGGAGATCCGCTGCCTCTCCCCGCCGGAAAGCTTTGCCCCGTTTTCCCCGATCGATGTGTCATACCCCTGCGGCAGCTTCGCAACGAACTCGTCGCAGTTTGCCGCCTTTGCGGCCGCCATCACTTCCTCATCCGTTGCCCCGTGCTTTCCAATGCGGATGTTTTCCATGACTGTGTCGTCAAAAAGTACCACGTCCTGAAAGACCACGGCATAATCAGCCAGCAGCGTTTCCGGGTCAATCCTGCTGATGTAGGCGCCGCCTACGCGGATCGTCCCTTCCGACACGTCCCAAAGCCGCGCGGCAAGCCGTGCACAGGTGCTTTTCCCGGAGCCGGACGGGCCGACGAGCGCGGTCACCTCACCTTCTTTTGCGGTAAAGCTTACGCCGTGCAGAACCCTTACTTTTTCTTCATCTGTGCTGTCTTTGTCATCCTCCTCATATGAGAAGCTTACATTTTCAAAGACAATGTCATGCCCCTCCGGATGAAAAGACGACGTCCCCTCCGCCGTTTTTGCGTCATGGATCTCCATCAGGCGGCTTGCCGAGACCTGCGACACAAACATCTCCGCGATCAGCGCAAGCGCCTGGTCAAACGGTGCATACACCCGCGTAATGACCAAAAAGAACATAAATAGCCGCATAAAATCAATCCGGCCGGACAAGATCAGGCTTGCTCCCGTAAGGATGGTGGTCGCCACCCCAATCGCATGATGACGCTTGCGGCGTTTACAAAAATTCCGCAGGCAAGCTCCCCGGAAAGCAGCGTCTTTTCATGTCGGTCGATCTTCCCGTTCAGCTCGGCAAGAAACCTCTCTTGCTGATTCGCTGCACGGATTTCGCGGATATTTTCCAGCGTCTTCTGTATTCCGTCGGAAACCTGTATGCCGGCATCTTTTTCAATTATGGCATAATGCCGCGCATTTTTTCGGCTTCCGAAAAGCAGCGCAAAGGCAGCCGGAACACCCCACAGGCAGGAAATCGCCATCCGCCAGTCCATGCAGAACAGACTTGCCGCGATGATCGCCGTGGAAATAAACGCACCGTACAGATAACCGAGGCAATGCGACCATACATGCTCCAGGCGGTTGACGTCGCCCAGAATGGTTTCCGTCAGATCAGCAAGATCTCTTTTTGCAAAATAGCCGAGAGGAAGCTTGCGCAGGCGTTCCGCAAGACCGATGCGAACACTTTCCACCTCCGCGTATACAAGCCCGTAGGTTGCCCGGTACTGCTGCATATGGGTGAAAAAGGAAAGCGCGATAAAGACAAGTGCCATAAGGATGAAAAGCGCCGACCCGGGAAGCGGCGCACCGGCTGTTAAAGTATCCATGTACCGCATCATCATCAGGTACAGGATCCCCATCCCTCCCATTACCACGAGATTGACGATGACCGTCCAGACGGTTGCTGTCTTCGTATTTCTTACTCCCTGGTCGGTAAGTGCATATTTCCGTTGAAATTCTTTTCCGAACATCATTCCATCTCCTCCGCTGCCGTAATGTGCCATTTCGCAGCCCGGTTATAGTCCTCCCACATCCTCGCGTACAACCCCTCTGCCTGCAGCAGATTCTCGTGTGTCCCCTCTTCTTCGACATGACCGTCATTCAGCACGATGATCCGATCCGCCCCGGTGACAGTCGAAAGGCGGTGCGCGATCATAATAACAGTGCGCCCCTTCGTCAGAGCTGCAAACGCTTTCTGTATCAAGACTTCATTTTCCGGATCCGCAAATGCCGTTGCCTCGTCCAAAACCACGATCGGCGCATCTTTTAAAATCGCCCTTGCCAGCATCACCCGCTGCTGCTCCCCACCGGACAGGCAGGTGCCTTCCGTTCCGATAACCGTATCCATGCCATCCGGAAGCTTTTCGAGAATATCGTCGCATTGGGCGGCCGAAAGCGCAGCCCGTACCTCCTCCCTTGTAGCGTCCGGCTTTGCGGCACGCACGTTTTCTAAAATGCTTGTCTTAAACAGTCGATTGTTTTGGAATACAAAGGCGATGTAATCCATCAGAACCTTAGGATCGGTTTCACGCACATCCACTCCGCCGACGGCAACCGTGCCGCTGCTTGCATCCCAGAAACGCGGGATCAGGCTTGCTGCAGTGGTCTTCCCTCCGCCGGACGGACCGACAAGTGCCACCGTCTGCCCCGCTTCCACCTTAAACGATACATGATTGATCGCAGGGACATCCACTCCGTCATACAAAAAACTCACATCGGTAAACTCCACGCTGTTATCCGCCGGCATCTTCGGATGATCGGTTACGCTAAGCGTCGGTGCCGCCATCACCTGCGCAATCCGTTCAAGCGCCGTACTTGCCAGCATCATCCCGCTTGCCGCAAACATAATACGTGCCAGTGCCGTGGAAATGATCGCGGAGAACGCTGCATAAAAGGCAAAATCTGTCACAAATTCCGCAAAATTCCCCTTTGCAAGCGCTCCCGGCGCAAGGAACAGTGCCACGGGAACAAGAAAGATGAATGCGCCTTCGGTAAATGTCAGGTTGACGGACTGCGGAACCTTGCATACACCGACCGTAAATTTTTCCGCCTTTGCGCTGTAATCATGAATGGCTTCCTTGAATGCCTTAAAGGAATATACGGTCTGCTGGAACACCTTAACGACCGGTATGCCGCGGACATACTCTGTCCCCGCTTTGCTCATCACGTCCTGCGCCGCCTGATACTCCTGCATAAGCTTTGCGTTTTTCCCGCCCATCATCGTAAACATCGAAAGAACGGAGATCACGGCTGCCAAAAGGCACGCAGCCCCCATCCGCCAGTCAAACACAAACATCAGAACGATCATCGCAAGAAACATTGTGGCGCTTCCCACAATATCAGCAAGGTTGTGGGCCAGCAGCGTTTCCGTTTCCGATGCCGCCCCATCCAATCGGTTCCGTAAAAGCCCCGAAGCGTTCGAGTCAAAAAAACCAAGCGGCGCTTTCATCAGGTGCGCCATTCCTGCTTTCCGGATATTGGATGCCGTCCGAAAGGCTGCAAGGTGCGTACACATCAGGGCGGCAAAATATACGGCGATCCCCGTCACCGCAAAGGCAAATGCCATCCATCCGTATCTTCCGATCTCCGTTGCCGCCGTCCAATTTGGTGCCACTGCGATCAGATCCCGCGCCACCAGCCAGATACAGATATACGGCGCCATTCCGAGAAGCATTGCTACCGCGGAAAGACCTAAGCCCAAAAATGTAAGTCCCTTGTAGCTGCCCGCATAATCCAAAAGCACGGACAGGTCGCTTTGTTTTTTCTCTTTCATATGGCATTCCTCATATCTTATCTCTCCGCCCGTTTCGCATTCGTTGCGACCGCAAGCTGCGCTAAGGTTCTTCCCTTTCGGTTCAGTTCACGATAGACGGCGGTGCACTTTTTGTATTTCTTAAATTCCCGCTCCGCGGCCTCCTTGTCGGAATACGCCTTCCAGCAGCCGCTGCATTTGACCCCGTCACAAGGGTTCTTGATGAAACATTCCACATCTGACGGCGGATAACCCAGAAAAAGTCCGATCTCATGCGGAAAGTCCTCGTCTTCGGCAAGATGCCCCACCAGCTGCGTGATACAGCATTCCGCCTTATGGCAGCTATAGCCCTTTTCCTGTAAAATCCGAACTGCCTTCGGGTCGCTTAAGTCCCGCCGCAGATATCCAGGACGGTACACGTAGATGAGCGCGTAATGCTGTGTCCGCTTTAACGGGATGACCCGCAGCCCCTTTCCTTTTAAAATGCCGTTTAAGTCCCGCACCTCCTGGTTAATGTCCCGGGTCTCATCCAGCCGCACCGAGAACAGATTCCCCGTCTTGATCCCGGCAAGCGTCGGCGAACAGTGTTCAATGACAAATTGTTCTGACATGGTAACCGCCTTTCCTCTGCAATAGTAGCAGGCTTATGTTCAGTTAGCACTTGCTAACCCAATGTCCCAAAATATGCGCCCGCATAGGGCGCGTAACCTTCCATCATCATTATTCCGGCAAAAGATTTGTCATACTCTTTAATCCGAGTGCCACGGTCGAGCCGTTGTGCAGCATTGCCGAGACGGACGGCGGCAGAAGCCCTGCCACGCCTAAAGCGATCAGCGCCGTGTTAAAGCCGGCAATGCTCCGGTAATTCCCCCGTATCCGCTGCATCAGAAGGGTGGAAAGCTCCCGTAAAATGACAAGGCTGCATAAATCGGACGAACCGACGGTGATGTCCGCGATCTGCCTTGCAATCTCTGCCCCATCGCTGATGGCAATCCCCACATCTGCCGCGGAAAGCGCCGGAGAATCATTGATGCCGTCGCCGACCATAATGACACGCCGCCCTTTGGCCCGGGCTTTTTCGACATAATCCGCCTTATCCTCCGGCAGCACCTCCGCATAATACTCATCGATGCCCGCCTGCTGTGCGATCTTCGAAGCCGTACGCTCGCTATCACCCGTCATCATCACGATGTTGGTAAAGCCCTGTCCGCGCAGCTTCTCGATCACCTCCCGCGCATCCTCACGCAGCGGGTCTTCGATCAGAATGCACGCCGCCAGCTTCCCGTCCTTTGCAAAATACAGGTGCGAATACTCATCCGGGAGCTCGACAAACGCTTCCCTCTTTTCCTCCGGTATCTCTACGCCCTCGTCCTCGAACACAAAATGTGCGCTTCCGATGACCGCCCGTTCATGGTTAATTTCTGATGCAATGCCGTGTGCCACAATGTATTCCACGTTCGTGTGCAGCTCGTCATGCGACAGACCTTTCGCGGACGCCGCATCCACGACTGCCCGGGCGACCGTATGGGGAAAATGCTCTTCCAGGCACGCCGCCTGTCGTAATAGCTCATCCTCGTCGTCCTCGCAGAAAGAGACAACCTTTACCACCGTCGGCTTCGCCTCAGTCAGTGTCCCCGTCTTGTCAAACACAATCGTATCCGCTTCGGCGATCGTTTCCATGAACCGCCCGCCCTTGACCGTGATGTGGTAGTCCGCGGCTTCCCGTATCGCGGAAAGTACCGCGATCGGCATCGTCATCTTTAATGCACAGGAGTAATCCATCATAAGGACAGCGACCGCCTTAGAGCTGTTCCTTGTAAAAAGCCAGGTTGCTCCCGATGCCAGAAGCGTATAAGGCACGAGCCGGTCCGCCAGCCTTGCCGCTCTGCCCTCCACCGTGGACTTCAGCTTTTCCGACTCTTCTATCATTTTCACGATCGCGTCAAAACGACCGCACCCGCTCGTTTTGGACACGCGGATGACAAGCTCTCCTTCTTCAACCAGCGTACCGGCAAATACAAAAGTCCCGGCGTTTTTGAGCACCGCCTCCGGCTCTCCGGTCATTGACGCCTGGTTGACCATCGCTTCTCCGCCGCAGACCTCGCCGTCAAACGGGATCAGGTTCCCCATGCGCACGACCACCCGATCGCCGCACGCGACATCCGCGGAATCTGCCAATACCTCGCCGTCTTCGCCAAGCAGCCACACCTTGTCCACGTTCAACGACATCCGTCTCGCAAGGTCGTCCACGGACCTCTTGTGCGTCCACTCTTCCAGCATATCGCCCACGTCAAGCAAAAACATCACGCTTGACGCCGTCCGGTGGTCTTTGGTCCGTACCGCTGCCCCGATCGCGATCGCGTCTAAGAGCTCAACCTTCAGTTTTTTCTGTGTCACGGTACGCAGCCCACGCATCAGAAAACGGATGCTTTTTATTGCGACCCAAAGCCGGTCGATCTTCGCCGGCAGAAACATCCGCATCGCATAATGCAAAACGGTTTTGGTAACTGTTTTTTCAAAATATTTCGCAGACTGCTCACGGGGGGAAGTTTCAAAAACATCTTCCGGCACTTCTACGGCATCGAAGGAAAAACCGCGCAGGATCGCAATGATCCTTTGCCTGCCGCATGTATACCGAATGACCGCATCCGCCGTCCGCTCATATACGGTCGCCTCTGTAACATCGGCAAAACCGTTCAGATAGTAGGCAAGTGTGTCCGCCTCCCGGAATGAAAGCCTCTTCATCGGAAGATGGATCCGCAGCCTTCCTTTTATCTCATGCCTGATCGTAAAATTCATAGCTATTATAATACACCGCCTGCTACTCTACGGCTTCCTTTGCTTCGTCAGTCCCGTCATCCTTTGCCTGTGCATCGCAGGGGGCATCTGCCGCCTTCGTCGCCTGCACATCCACCATTGCGGCGGCTTCCCGATTTTGCCTCTCCTCGTTAATAGCCTTCGCCTCCTCATAGATGTCGGCACAGTTCTCCTGTAAGGTCGTTACGGTATCGAGCACATCCGACTGTGCCCGAAGCGCCGCAGCGGTACAATGCGTATAAACCTTCTTCGCATCCCTTGACGAAAGAATGCGGACGCCCACCGAACCGAACAGTGTCCCTAATGCAAACAGTCCAATCTTTTTAAAACCCATTTCAGCCGCCTCCTGTTGCTCCTATATTACCGCAAGTAATATTTGACTTTCTCTGTCCGTCCGGATG
>JAFSYD010000161.1 GCA_017443685.1 Lachnospiraceae bacterium
ATAGAAGAAGCCGAACAGGGCTCCGAAGACAACCCGGAGACTGCCGGTAATGCCCGCGTAAACAACCGCCGAGATCGCGGAACCAAGCTTCCAGCCGATCGGTCCCAAAACAAAATGCGCTGCCATCACCGCCAGAAGAAGACTGCAAAAGGGAAAGGGCGTGGTCTGCATATACAATCCTTCCGACGCGCTCTCTCTTTTTTCAAATGAGATCGAGACCTTCCGCGAGGCGTGCTACCGCAACGGGTTATCCTACGAAACAAGAGTGGTGAAATTCCAGGAATGTCTGTCGGATGAAGCCATAAGCCGGCGAACCGGATTTGCCGCCGGCGAAGAGTTGTATTACATCATGCGGATCCATATCATTGATGGAGAACCGCTCATTTTAAATCATAATTATTTTCTGAAAAGTGTCGCGAAGGGACTGACCGCGGAAATTGCCGCGCATTCGGTATACGATCATCTGGAAAATACGCTGGGTGTCGTCATTGTCAGCGCCAAGCGCACCATTACTGTCCAAAAGGTTACGCCGGACGATAAAAAATACCTTAATATCCCGGCGCACGACTATAACTGCCTTGCCGTCATGACCAACCATACCTACGAAAGCAACGGCATCCTGTTTGAACATACCGAGTCGCGGCATCTGCCCTCACACTTCCTTTTCTCATCTACCGCGACAAGGATATCCTCCAGAACGCGCTAAAGAAGCGGTCTTACTGTTACAATTCAGCGCATTTCCAATGCGCTGAACAGTAACGTCTTACTTCCATATGTCCGGGAAATGCCGGTAGATGGACTCCGCGATCCCGTCATGGTTGTTGTCCAGGGTCACCTCATCCGCGGCTTCCTTTACGGCATCTGCGCCGTTTGCCATCGCAACGCCGCAGCCCACATATTCGATCATCGGCAGGTCATTTTCCGCGTCTCCGAATGCCATCATCTCCTCCCGGGAGATTCCGAGCCTTCGGTATGCCTCCTCGATCGCCTTTGCCTTGTTGACCCCCTTCGCCGTATACTCAAAATAAAAATCCCCGGTAAACATACAGCTTAAGGTGTCGGCAAACGGCTCCTGCATCTCGCCGCTGTGCTCCTGCAAATACGTCGGGGCTGCGGCTGTCAGAATCTTTTCCACCGGAAAATCCACCCATTCCGCCAAATCCCTGTGCTCGCAAAGGATATACTGGTTGCCTCTGGATTCGTATTCCACTACATTAAACGGCGCGCCCCTGTACTCGATCACACAGCCGAAAACATCCGTCGTGTGCATGTACTCGCCCTTTGCTATGATCGGCGTAACGGCGAATTTCTGTAGATGCCGCAGCACAGCCTTTGCCTCCTCTGCGGAAAGGCTCTGTGAAAACAATTCCTCCCCGCTCTGGCAGTCCACAACCCGCGCTCCGTTGTAGCAGATAAATATTCCGTGATGCGTATCCATCTGCAGCTCCTTCGCAAACCGGTAAAGACCCATATCCGGTCTTCCGCTCGCCAGAGCAAGACGCACACCCGCATCCTGTATCTTGAGAAGCGCTTCCCTTGTCCTTGGCGTGATCACCTTCTCATCATTGGTAAGCGTCCCGTCAATATCAAGCAAAACCGACTTTATCATAGTCTCCTCCCTCCATCCCGCGGACTGTGGTTACTCCTGCATCAGCACACTTAGGGAAACACTGATGAAAGCGTTTCCCTCGTGAAAAAAGCTGCTGCAAAGCGCCCTCCCTCTGCTTTTTTCACAGCCACCTTAGAGCAGAATGGTCCGGTTCAGTGCCGGTCCGATGTCAAAGTCCTCACTGATGAAGCCGTTCTGTCTGGTACGTTCGATCAACGCCCACGCCATTTCGTCGGTCATCTTCGTATAAACAAACGGCATAAGCATATACTTTGCTTCCCCGTAAATCTCGGCAAGCTTATTTCCTTCCTCGAAGTCCTTTTCGCCGAAATACTCAAGAAGCATGTTTTTCCACAGGATTTTGACTGTCTCATAATCCACCCCGATATATTTTATCACCGCATCGGGATTTGTCTTTCCAACGTGCATCATGCCCAGATAAGAGCCTCCGATGTCAAGGAACGGATGACCGTACCCCGCATCCCCCATATCGATGAAGATCAGCTCCCCGTCCATATACATGATATTTTTCGCGTGGTAATCACCGTGCAGCATCGTTTGCTGGTTCGAAAGCACTTCATAGACCGACACCAGCTTCTCAAACTCCTTGTCCGTCAGATATTTCTCCATCTTCCGCGCACGATCCTTATATACCGCAAGCATATCGGTAAGCTTCGCGGTGTTCGCCGGGGTCTCATGAAGCTCCTTTAAAAGCTTTCCCATTCTCCTGCCCATTTCCTCGGCAAGCTCCGGCTTCTCCATGACAACCGAGGAAAGCGTTTTCGCGTGCAGCATCTCATACACCGCACCGTAGCTGTCCCCAACCCTCGCCACATCATAGGAGATTGCCGTCGGCACACCGGAGACAAATGCCGCCTGGGCAATATCGCGCTCCTCCTTCACGATATCCATCGACACGCCGGGGGCGAAAACCTTGATGATCGTCTCATCATCCAGACGGTATACCTTACCGTTCGCGCCCTCGCCGACCACCTCGCAGCCATCTACCGAGATCTGCCGCAGCTGCTTATGTACTTCAAGGATATCGACAAAACCGGTAACCTCAAAGATATCATAAATCTCCTTCGAGACATTCTCGACATAGACCTCCTGCTTCACGGTTTTTTTCAGCTTCATGAAGACGCGCAGCCCCGCGGAGGAAATATAGCTAAGCTCCGAAGCGTCAATATGTACCTCCTCATTCACCGGACACGCCGCCAGCAGCTCTTCCTCAAACTCCTGCGCATTCTTAGAGTCGATACGACCACTGATTGCCACTGTACCGTCTTCTCTCTTTTCGATCATAAATTACTCCCTTCGTAAAAATGTTTATTGTTCAAAATGATCCCTACGGATCGTTTCGTTCCTCATTGCGGTCGCACAGGGCAACCGTCCACCGGACGATCGGCGCCCCGCAATCCATCCGAAATATCCCCCGGGTCTCACATCGTTTTAAAAAGCATCCGTATCGTCTGCTCATTCGGGATCACAACCCCGCGAAACAGCTTATCCATCAGCATCGGCGCCAGCCGCATCGCCGTTTCCGACCCGCCTCCGGGCACAAGTGATACATTAAAGGCGGACAAAAGCCCCAGCTTCTCATAATAGCTCTTCAGCTCCTCCGGATCCGTAATCCCCGTATATCGGGAGAAAAACATATTTCCTGCTCTCAGGATCTCCTCCGCCGGCATGCCGGTCGATCGCTCTATGCTGCCCTTCTCGTTCCCCGACGGAGCGGCGACCATGTCGCGGTAAATGGATGTCAGGTCGCAGACCGGCGGCCCTACCGTGACCTCCGGCATATCGATCAGAAGAAGCTCCCCGTCCTGAATCATGATATTACCGGGATGAAGGTCATTGTGCATAATGGTATCCGTCACCGGAATTTCATCAATGATACTGTGCAGCAGCGCAATTTCCTCCTCGCTGCACCACCTGTCAAGGTTATCCGCCTCTCTGTGAAAAACATCCTGAATCCGCCCGAAGCTCCCCTCCGGAACATGTGTCGTGTGCAGCGTTTTCGCAAGAGCGACATATTTTTCGATAAACTCCTCCATCCGCTCCGGCTCATTGTGCATCGCATACCCTAATGTGTTGCTTTTCAGCATCTCAAACACCACGCCGAAGCAGTCGCCGCACTTTACGACATCATAGGCAATGACCGACGGTATGCCGTTCACGAATGCCGTACGCGCGTATTCACGCTCCCTGTCGATCTGCTCCATTTCCATCCACGGCTTGTAAACCTTTACGATGGTATCCTCGTCCAGCCGGTAAATGGTACCATTCCCGCCCTGTCCGATTATGGGGCATCCGGTCACATCAACTTCACGGATACGCTTTTTAACATCCAGAAGCTCCGTAAACCCGGTCGTTTCAAAAATATCATAAACCTCCGGGGAAGCATTTATGACTTTCAGCGGCTCCTTTTGCTCTTTTCTCAGCCTCATAAGCACCCTGAGCCCGGCGGAAGAGATATATTCCAGTCCACCAATATCCAGAACGATCTCGTTTTCACCGTGCTCCTTCGCAAGCTCGAAAAGCTCCTGTTCCACCTTCGACGCGTTGGATCCGTCAATACGGCCTTCCAGATATATCGTATATTTCCCCGATTCTGTTACTGCTCTCATTCGTTTTCTCCTCTATCAATGACGGTTTCACCGTCAATAATCATCGATTTACTGTTGCTCGTGCTGCTGTTTGTCTCCTCTCACTCCAGATATCTGTCCTTCAGCTGCCCGATCTGTTCCTCGGTAATACCCAGACCGTCGGTAAGATATCCCTGCACCGATCCGTATTCTTCCTTCATCCACGTTAACGCGATATTCATATATTCCGGATCCACCTCGTCCATCGCCTTGAGCATGGTATCGAGCTCCTCGCCTTCAATGCCGTGCTCTTCCAGCATCTTGCGCTCTCCCTCGATCTTCTGCGCATTGAACGTGTTTGTTAACAGAAAATCCTCCATGATGGTCTCTTCATCCACACCGAGCGCGGAAAGGATCAGCATAGCCCCGCATCCGGTCCGGTCCTTTCCCTGCGAACAATGAAACAGGATCGACCCATCCTCCGGAAGACTTAAAATCTCCTCAAAAAACTGCTTGTAGCCCTTCTTCCCCTGCTCATTGGAGAGAAAGTCCTTATACATATCCGGTCCGACAACCCCCGTCATGACCGCAAGCTTCAGCTGATCCATCCGATTGGTCAGATCCAGCCCCTCCAGCTTCGCGGGATCTATGTTTTTTTGTTTTTCCGCCAGCTTTTCCTCATCCATGATGCGGATGTGGACATTTTTCACGCCCTCAATCTCCGGATCCGGCGAAGCATCCCGCTCCATGTCCATACGGAAATCAACGACCGTCGCTAAGTGATACTCCTCCTTCAGCCGCGTAATGTCCTCCTCGGTAGCCTCTCCCAAGGCTGCTGTACGAAGAAAGATGCCTTTCTTTACGGTCTTCCCGTCTGCCGTCTTATAGCCGCCAAGCTCGCGGGCATTGCCCACACCGACCAGTCCGATCCCCTGCTCTTCTCCCGACTCCTGTCCGGCAGAGGCTTCTTCCCCGGTATCTTTGGATTCCGCAGCCGGCTCCTCCTCCGATGGCGCAGCCGGCTCCTCCGAATCGGATGCTGCCGATGCCGCTTCCTTATCCGCCTGCGGAGTTGCGGCGGTATTTTGCTGGCCGCATCCCGACACGCTCAGTGCCATTGCCGCTATCATAGCTGCAACTATTAGTCGTTTCATTCCCCAGATTCCTCCTCTGATAACTGTGATTACTTAATATGACTCCTCTTAAGGAAACAATGATGTACCCATTCCGCAGCGCGAAGCATATATTGCTGCCGACTTATTATACAATAATCCGGAGCAATAATAAACCGTCTTTTTCCATCTGATCCGTTTACAGCTGCCATTCACGACTTTGCCGGCTGCTGGGCTTTTTGAAGTTTTCGTGAATGGTAACCGTTTATGTGGATTTGATATGGTTCCCGACAATCTCGGAAACCTCGGAAATGGTGGTAAATGTACTCCCAGGGGAGCGATTCAGTATGGATTTCAATTCAAAGATCTCGGCACGTGTTACAACACAGTAAAGGATATCCTTTTTATTATTGGATACCAGACCCTCGCCCCGCAAAAACGTCACGGTACGCCCCAGTTCATTGTAAAT
>JAFSYD010000162.1 GCA_017443685.1 Lachnospiraceae bacterium
GCTCCCGCCGTTTTTTTCGATTATGTTTCAGTGCAAGCTTCCGCCCGATTGCAAACAGCCATGTTTTAAAGCTGCTCCCTTTTGCCGTCCAGGATTTTTTCAGTGCGATCGCGACAAAGCTGTCCATCATCAGATCTTCCGCATCTTCCGGATGTTCCTTTGCGAGCCGGTCGATTTCATCGGCGTTGCAGTATACGGGATTTGTATTGATGCATCCAGTGGCGCCGTCGTGCTTCATATGTGCCAGGCACAGGCCGCGGTTCGGATCGATGGCAAGGTTCTTCGTTTCTTTGGCCCAAAGATTAAATCCGCTTGCCGCACGCATTTCGCGGTCGATGCTTTCAAAGTTGACCCATCCGCGGCCGAAAGGTTCCAGTTTGGTGGTAAATACATGCATTTTTTGTCACCTCGCAGATTGTATCAGATCCGGATCCTCCGCAATGTATCGCGACAGATCCATCATTTCGTATTGTATCATTTTATTCTGAAAAAAGCAAGGGGGCGGAGCAAAATACCGAAAGAGAACGGGAAATAATTTCCGGGATTCTATTGCGTTTATCGGGATGAGGTGCTATAATGAAGAAACGCAATAGGGAAAGAACGTCGTTTTATCAAAACATTCTTTTTTCATCGATCATATCGGAGGACGTATATGGAAAAAATCAAAGTCGGCATCATCGGAACCGGCGGCATGGGCAACGGTCATGTACAGGCGTATCAGGCGCTGGGGGACCGTGTGGAAGTGACGGCTGCCTGCGATATCAACGGTGACAAGGCAAAGTGGTATGCGGAACAGTACGGGATCCCGCACGTATATACGGACTACAATGAAATGATGGCGAAGGAGAAACTCGACTGTGTCAGTGTGACGACGTGGAATGCGGCGCATAAAGGCGCAGCCGTCGCTGCGCTGCGCGGCGGAGCCAACGTCCTGTGCGAAAAGCCGCTGGCCATGAACGCCGCGGAAGCCGAGGAGATGAAGCGGGCGGCCGAAGAAAACGGAAAACTGCTGCAGGTCGGGTTTATCCGCCGCTTCGGCCGGGATGCCGATACCATTCGCAGCCTGACGGAGAACGGTGTGATGGGCGATATCTACTACGCGAAGGCGAACTACCTCCGCCGCGATGGTTGCCCCGGCGGATGGTTCGGAGATAAGGCTTTCTCCGGCGGCGGCCCGCTGATCGATCTCGGCGTCCACGTCATCGATCTGAGCCGGTATCTGGCGGGGAATCCGAAGCCGGTTTCCGCCTACGGCGTGACTTTCAGCAATCTCGGCTGCAACCGCGCCGCGGGCGGCGAGAAGGCATGGATCCTGCCGCCGGATCGGCAGAATTATGCGTATTCCGTCGAAGATCTTGCTTCCGCGATGGTAACCTTTGAAAACGGATTCACGCTTCAGGTCGAGGCCAGTTTCAATCTGAATATCCCGCGCGACCTGAAGTGCATTCAGCTTTTCGGCACCAAGGCCGGCGCTAAAATTGAAGGGAACGTCGAACTGTACAGCGATATGGCCGGCATGTTCGTCAACGTCCAGCCGCAGGGCAGTACCAGTTTTGATTTTGATCGGTCACTGAAAGATGAGATCCGGAATTTTGTCGATGCCAGTCAGGGACTGACCGCATGCCGCGCTACGGCGGAGGACGGACTGATGCTGATGAAGATTCTGGATGCGATCTATGAATCTGCACGGATCGGCCGCTCGGTGGATATTCGCTGAATTGCCGACTCTGTACACTTTTTATGAACCGGAAGCGCCGTGGACAGCCGCGGCGTTTTTCCTTTCACGGGACAAATGCCGGAATGCTAAGGAAAAATA
>JAFSYD010000014.1 GCA_017443685.1 Lachnospiraceae bacterium
TCTCCGGTGTAAGATCCGCTTTGCCGATGGACAGGATGGCCTGTTCATTTACGGCAAGTGAAGAAAGATAGGCGCGTTGTTTATTCGTCATAGTATGCTCCTTATTTTTAACTATTCAGACATCCGAACAGTTTCCCTAATTCTACTTATAATAATCAAAGACCAATCCATACATCCGTACGGTATCTCCGTCTGTGATCCCCATTTCTTCCAATTTGTCAAGGATTCCCTGTTCTTTAAGGAATTTCTGGAAGAACAAAAAGCCCTTTTCGGATTCGATATTCGTATAGCCGAGCATTTTGTCGATCTTCGGCCCTTCAACGACATATTCCCCGTCGCTGTTCTTTTCCACGGTGTAGGAAAGGTTCTCTTTCACTTCCTTCATCGGGTCAAATTCCGCTTCATAGACGGTTGGTGCATCATCCATTTGTGAAAGCCGCTGTGCAACCGTATACAGCAGATCCGATACGCCCAGGCCGCTGACAGCCGAAATGGTAAACACCTCATATCCCTCCTCGGAAAAAGCATCCCGCACCCTTGCGACAAGCTCCTCTGCCGAATCCGAATACGCGTCCATTTTGTTTAACGCAATGATCTGCGGCTTCGCGGCAAGCACCTTACTGTACCGCGCAAGCTCATTGTTGATCGCGCGGATGTCCTCGATCGGATCCCGTCCCTCAACAGAAGCACCGTCAACCATATGCACCAATAATTTCGTCCGTTCCACATGCCGTAAAAACTCGTGTCCCAAACCGACGCCCTCTGAAGCACCTTCGATCAGACCGGGAATATCCGCCATTACAAAGCTTTTGCCATCGTCAAGATCCACCACTCCAAGGATCGGATGCAGCGTTGTAAAATGGTAGTTGGCAATTTCCGGCTTCGCGTTGGACAGACGGGATAAGAGGGTTGATTTACCGACATTTGGAAAGCCGACAAGCCCGACATCCGCCAAAACCTTAAGCTCCAGCTGCACCTCGATCTCAACCGCTTCCCCGCCCGGCTGCGCGTATTTCGGCGCCTGCATCCGGCTCGTGGCAAAATGCTGATTGCCCAGACCTCCGCGGCCACCCTCTAAAACAACGGCCCGCGTATTGTCACCGGACATATCGGCAATGACCTTTCCGGTAGAGGCATCCTTGATCACCGTTCCCTCCGGCACCTTTAATACAAGATCCTCGCCATCCCTGCCGTGCATCCGCTTTTTTTTGCCCTCTTCGCCGTTCGCTGCAGCGAATTTACGCTTATGGCGGTAATCAGACAAGTGATTGATCCCTTTGTCGATCTCAAAGATCACATCGCCGCCCTTACCTCCGTCACCGCCGTCAGGTCCGCCGTTCGGAACGTATTTTTCCCGACGAAAGCTGATGTGACCGTCGCCTCCTTTGCCGGATTTGATGATGATTTTCGCCTGATCCGCGAACATTTTTCCTCCTCTATAACAAGAACCCGACCTAAATCCGTCGGGTTCATTGACACATACTAAATAAAATATGCAAACGTAAGACTTACGCTTCCTGCGCTACCGGATAAACGCTTGCCTGCTTGCGATCCCTGCCCTTACGCTCGAACCGCAGTACACCGTCAACCTTTGCAAATAATGTATCATCGCCACCCTTACCGACATTAATGCCCGGATGGATGCGCGTGCCGCGCTGACGATAAATAATGCTGCCCGCGGTAATGAACTGACCGTCCGCGCGCTTTGCGCCAAGACGCTTCGACTCGGAATCACGACCGTTCTTCGTCGAGCCCATTCCCTTTTTATGAGCGAAAAATTGAAGATTATACGCTAACATCTCGATACCTCCTTTACTGTAAAGGTAATGTATGAACTTCCATACTGATTACTGATCCCGGTCATACCCAAAACGAAGCTGTCCATCAAAAGCGCCGTCTTCGCATTGACCGGAGGATTGAGCCGTAATTCGATCAGTCCCGTCTTCGCATTGGTGGAAACGGTATGATCCTGACCGCAGAACGCCTCGATCGAATTCGCGGTATTGATGACAAGGATGGAAACTGCCGCGCAGACGATATCCTGTCCGCTTTCGGCAAAACCGGCATGACCGATGCAGCTTAATCTGCGGTAAACGCCGTCCTCCTTATCCACCTCACATCGTATCATAATTACGCTGTGATCTTATCGATCTTAACCGTCGTAACGTACTGTCTGTGACCGTTCTTCTTATGATAACCGGTCTTCGGCTTAAACTTGTAAACAGTAACCTTCTTCGAACGACCCTGACGAAGAACCGTTCCCGTAACCGATGCGCCGCTGACCGTCGGATCACCGATCTTCATATCGTCTCCGCCGACAACCAGCACCTGGTCGAATGTTACCGTCTCGCCAACATTTTCGGAAATCTTCTCGATGGTAATGACATCGCCTTCGGAAACTTTGTACTGCTTACCGCCTGTTGCAATGATTGCGTACATTTGGCACCTCCTTAAAAATGTTCATTACTCGCCGGCTTCGGTGTTCTTTCCCTCATGAAAGATACTTTAAAAACCCCGCCGAGCGGCATACCACGATATATTAGCATAAAAATACACTTACGTCAATTCTTTTATATGTGAAATCTTCGCTTTAATTCAATCTTTGCCACCCTTCCGCCGAAGATCAGCGTACCGATGAACACAAACACGGACGAAAGCACCGCAAGCTCGGAAAGCAACGGATACTTAACGATCCCCTTGAAGATCAAAGCAAGCGGGATCAGACCGATCAGGATCACACCGATCTGGTAGATCATATAGCTTTGCCAGTTACGGCGGTTAATGATCATAAGCACCAAAAGTCCCACATTGAGGAAAAAGATCATTCCGGGTAAAACAAAGTTCACCGACCAGCCATGGAAACCCGTTTTCAAGTCGATCAGCAGCACCAAAAGCACTCCGCCGAACAGCGTAAAAAAGATACGCTTCCGGTAACCGGAAGTCGGATTCAAAAAGGTAAAAAGAACGATACCGCCGTAAAGAACAGCCCCGATCACGTAGATACTCCAGTCAAAACTACGGTTGATCTTAAAATCAACAAAACAGCAGAGAACGATCGTAACGATACCGGCGAATTGGATCATCCGTTCAAACAATTCCAACTTCTTAAATCGTTCTTTAATATCCGGATAAGTCTGTATCCCGTCAAATGTAAGGTCTTCCAGCACATTCTGACACAAAGGACAGCTCGTCGTTTTGTCGGTGATCGTTACACCACAATGCTTACAGGTACTGCTCATCACTCAAATACTCCGTTCGTTTCGATCGTAACGTGGATGCCGTCTTTCGTCATCTGCCGGAACGTCTCCCGTTGTATGGACGTATCGACAAAGGCGGACGAAAAAGTAAAGGCAAGCTGTCCTTCATAAGAACATACCGATGCCTTGATGCTCTGTCCCACCGAGAAGGACAAAAAGCAGTTGAATTTGTCAATGTAGGGCTTATAACCATCCAAAACCGTGATCGCGCCGATATTGGTCAGCGTCGTTGTATTCGCCAAAGCCTTTTCCGTATAGATCAGCCTTATCGCGATATTCTTGATCGGAAGCGGCACGGCCCGCGCGATAAACATATCTTCGTTCGATACATTATAGGAAAAAATGTTCTCCAGATTTTCCTTTGTGATCTGTGATTTTAAGCTGGCATGTACGATCTTGGCGATCTCATCAAAGGAATACTCTTTCGTATTATCCTGCGGATAGAATACCGCGGATACCATTACGAAAAAGTTCTTTGTCGTGATCGAGTCAAAAAACGGCCGCAGATTCACCGGAACCGCAACGCGGACCGGACGATGTGCACTGATGCCCCGGGCATGCGTCCGATAGATCGCCTGGATCAAAGCCGCGACCAGATACTCATTGACACTCACACCGTAGATCCCTTTGCAGACGGATTTGAGTTCCTCGAGCGACAGATAACCGTGTATCAGGCCAAAGCCGTCATAAGGCAGCTTTTCTCCCTTGATCAGATACGCCCGGGTCCTTTCGTATACGCTCTTGGACTTGCGACGATAGCTCGACTTGAAGCTGTCCTCACGGTTCAGCGAGGTCTCCGCCGACAGCCCGTCGCCATAACGCTTCTGCAGTTCGGGATACAAAAGACGCAGATACTGATACACAAGCTCCCGTAAAAATGTCACGCCGCCCATGCCGTCCGCGAGCACGTGAAACACCTCCATATTGATCCGCTTCCTGTAATACGTGATGCGGAACATATAGCTGTTGTTGCGCGAGCCGTGGATATAGCGGCACGGATAGGTATCCTCTTCGTGCACACGCGGCGCGGGCTTTCCGTTCTCTTCCATGTAGTACCAGAAGATCCCGCTGCGCATACGAAGATTAAAGCCGGGGAATTTCGGAAGGACGATATCAAGCGCTTCCTGTAATTTCCCGCCGTCGATATTCTCTTTTAATACCGCGGCGATCCGGTATGTATTCGTCATATTTTCGTCGGCGATGACCGGAAAAACGTTCGCGGAATTATCTAATTTTTCCCATGAATAATGCTGATGTGCCATTCGACAGTTCCTTAAAACACACAATTTAACTTAATTATTATAAATTATATACATTGAAA
>JAFSYD010000163.1 GCA_017443685.1 Lachnospiraceae bacterium
AGCCGCGCTCGACAGAAAGGAACTGAAGTTAGAGGACTATCACACCTCCCAGTGGCGGCTGATGCATATCGGCGCGCAGCCGGTTCCGCCCAGCCTCATCCGGCGGTGGCTTGCGTACTTCCCGGATCACAAATACGACACGAACTACGGCCTGTCCGAATCCACCGGCCCGGGCTGTGTACACCTTGGCATGGAAAACATCCACAAAGTCGGCGCCATCGGCGTTCCCGGCTACGGCTGGGAGACGAAGATCATCGACGAGAACGGCGAGACCGTCGCACAGGGCGAGGTCGGCGAACTTTGCGTCAAGGGCCTCGGCGTGATGATCGAATACTATCACGATCCCGAAGCAACCGCCGAGGTATTGGACGGCGACTGGCTGAAAACGGGCGATATGGCACAGCAGGACGAGGACGGCTTTATCTTCCTCGTTGACCGCAAAAAGGACGTCATCATTTCCGGCGGCGAAAATCTTTATCCGGTACAGATCGAAAGCTTCCTTGCCGCCATGCCGAAGGTACACGACGTTGCGGTCATCGGTCTTCCCGACCCGCGTCTCGGCGAGATCGCGGCTGCGATCATCCAGGTGAAGGAAGGCATGACCTGCACCGAGGATGAGATCAACCACTTCTGTCTCGACCTGCCGCGGTACAAGCGTCCGAAGAAGATTATTTTTGCCGATGTGCCGCGCAACGCGACCGGCAAGATCGAAAAGCCGAAGCTCCGGGAGATCTACCACGCGACGCGGCTTGTAGATGAGCAAAGCAGGCAATGATGATCCGAACAATATAAATGGAGGAAACCATATGAAAGAGTTAATGCTGGGCAACAAAGCCGTTGCCCGCGGTCTCTACGAGGCGGGATGCGAATTCATATCCAGCTATCCCGGAACGCCGAGTACCGAGATCACAGAAGAAGCGGTCAAATACGACGAGATCACCTGTGAATGGGCGCCGAACGAAAAGGTCGCCATGGAGGCTGCTTTCGGCGCATCGCTTGCCGGACGCCGGTCCTTTACGGGCATGAAGCACGTTGGTCTGAATGTAGCGGCGGATCCGCTTTATACGATGTCGTACACCGGAGTCAACGCCGGCATGGTCATCGGCGTAGCGGACGACGCGGGGATGCACTCCTCGCAGAACGAGCAGGACAGCCGTCACCACGCGATCGCGGCAAAGGTTCCGATGCTGGAGCCGTCCGATTCCGCGGAGGCGCGGGAATTCGCAATGGCCGCTTTCGAACTGTCGGAGGAATTCGACACGCCGGTGCTTCTTAAGATGTGCACGCGCGTCGCGCATTCCCAGTCGGTCGTCGAACCGGGCGTTCGCGAAGAACACCGCAAAGAGTATCAGAAGGATATTGCAAAATATGTCATGATGCCGGGCAATGCGATCCGGCGGCATCCGATCGTTGAGGAACGCACGTCAAAACTCGCGTGCTATGCGGAGGACTGCCCGTTCAACCGTGTGGAAATGGGCGGAAAGGAGATCGGCGTGATCGCGGATTCCACTTCCTATCAGTATGTTAAGGAAGTATTCGGGGATACCGTTTCCATTTTAAAGCTCGGGCTCGTCAATCCCCTGCCGGAGCAGCTCATCAAGGATTTTGCGGCACAGGTGGATACGCTTTACGTCGTAGAAGAGCTGGATCCGATCATCGAGAACCATGTCCGCAGCCTGGGGCTTCCGGTAAAAGGAAAAGACGTGCTTCCGATCTGCGGCGAATTTTCACAGAATCTCGTTGCCAAAGCTTTGGGCGGCGAAGCACATAGCGGTATTGCGCTCGATGACGCCATCCCGCCGCGTCCGCCGGTGATGTGCGCAGGCTGTCCGCACAGAGGATTGTTTTTCACATTAAAAAAGTTAGGCTGCACGGTCTTAGGCGACATCGGCTGCTACACCTTAGGCGCCGTCGCACCGCTCGGGGCAATGGAAATGACCCTTTGCATGGGCGCTTCCATCAGCAGTCTGCATGGATTCAACAAGGCGCTCGGCGCTGAAAGCGAAAACAAGACGGTTGCCGTGATCGGCGACTCGACCTTTATGCATTCGGGCATGACCGGTCTGGCGAACGTTGCTTACAATCAGTCCAACTCGACTGTCATCATACTGGACAATTCGATCACCGGCATGACCGGCCATCAGCAGAATCCGACGACCGGCTACAACATCAAGGGCGATCCGGCCGGCAAGATCAATCTCGAAGCGCTTTGTGAGGCCTTCGGATTTAAGAACATCCGCGTGATCGATCCTTACAATCTGGAAGAATGCGAGAATGTCATCAAAGAAGAGCTGGCAAAAAACGAGCCCTCCGTTATCATTTCCCGTCGTCCGTGCGCACTGTTAAAATACGTTAAGCACAATCCGCCGATCGCGGTATCCCGCGACAAATGCCGCTCGTGCAAAAGCTGCATGAAGATCGGCTGTCCGGCAATTTCCATGAAGAAACTTGACGGCGACGAAAAGGAAAAAGCGCACATCGACGCCACGCTTTGCGTCGGCTGCGGCGTCTGCGAGCAGCTTTGCCCGTTTGACGCATTTACGGAAGGAGGGAAAGCATAATGGCTACTAAGAACATTATGATCGTCGGTGTCGGCGGTCAGGGAAGCCTTTTGGCAAGTAAACTGCTGGGACATCTCCTTTTAACACGCGGCTACGACGTGAAGGTATCGGAAGTACACGGTATGTCGCAGCGCGGCGGCAGCGTCGTAACTTACGTCCGTTACGGAGAAAAGGTGTATTCCCCGGTCATCGACGAGGGCGAGGCGGACTGCATCGTATCCTTCGAACTGCTGGAAGCGGCACGCTGGATGCGTTTTGCCAAAAAGGACGGCGTCATTGTTACGAATACACAGACCATCGATCCGATGCCCGTCATCACGGGCGCGGCAGAATATCCGTCGCAGCTGGTAGAGAAAATGACGGATAAAGGGATAAAGGTTGACGCCATGGATGCGCTGACACTCGCGGAGGAGGCCGGTTCGGCAAAAGCGGTGAACCTCGTTTTACTCGGCCGTCTGTCCAACTATTTCGACGACATCCCGGCAGACGCCTGGCAGGAAGCCATCGCGGCATGCGTTCCGGAGAAGTTTTTGGAACTGAATAAAAAAGCCTTTGCATTGGGCCGGGGATAGATCATACTTTTGACAGGATAGAGCAGCTTGTTGTTTCGGGAACCTTAAGGCAAGGATGCGACGCAGGATCACAGCATCCGCAGAACCATTATACGGGCAGTTTCCGAACAGCAGTAAATAGGATTCCTAATGGGGAAAGGAAGGAGATTTTTTACAATGAGCGAACATTACTTTCAGGAGGACATTGAGACAATGTCCCCCGGGCAGATGAGAGATCTGCAGAGCGAAAAGCTGAAAACACAGGTCCGGCATGTTTGGGACAACGTCCCCTACTACCGGAAAAAGATGGAGGAAAAAGGCGTGACGCCGGACGACATTCAGTCGGTGGACGACCTTGGCAAGCTGCCGTTTCTATCAAAGGCGGATCTTCGTGAGGCATATCCCTATGGACTTCTTGGCCAGCCGCTGAAGGAGTGCGTCCGCATCCAGTCCACCTCCGGCACCACCGGCAAGCGCGTCGTTGCATTTTACACGCAGCACGACA
>JAFSYD010000164.1 GCA_017443685.1 Lachnospiraceae bacterium
AAATAGCCTTAGAGGAGCAGAAAAAGAACAAGAAAAAGAAACCCCAGAAGTCCGAAGATGAGATGCTTAAAGATCTCGAGAAGGAGATGGAAAACGACGAGCTGAATCTGAATGAAAATGAAGATGAAGAGGAAAAGGACGATGATTTCAATGAGCTTGCACGCGATATGGCGACCACAAGGAAGGCGTTCGCGGTGATCGAGGATCGTCTGCTTTCCGCGTTGGAGGTACAGAAGCGTTCCATTATGGCCGGGCGCTGCGACGGGGTGGCGAAGCTGATAGACACCGCGGCGGCAGAAGCGATCATGTCCGCGAAGAACAAAGATAACTTCTCTGCCATGCTTGCGATTGCCAAAAGAGACGCGGAGATCGAAGACGACGCGGAAGAGATCGCGGCGAAGGCGATCGAGATGTTTGTGGACTCCTATCTGGAAGTGCGCATTAATGAACTCCTGAAGGATACGCCGGAACAGGCTCTTATGCTGGTGGATGCGCTGCGAACGTATTTTTCGTCGACAGGCGGCAGCCGTCTGTTCGCTGTGCTGTACGAAGCTGCGGCCAAGGGATAGAGGAAAGGATAAATGGGAGCATTTATCGTTACAAAGATTACGTCGGACAATGCCGCAAGGTTTGTCGGGCTGATGCCGGTCGAGGTAATGGAAGAGGTGAACGTCGGCAAGTGCCTGGCGTTTGGCATGCTGAAAAAGGATGGCAGAAAAAAGTTTTTGACGCCGGTGGCTTCGCTTGTCTATTATCTTGAGCCGTCGAATATCTATCCGGCGGGTATATTGCGCGTCAAATGGATGTACGTTCATGAGAAATTTCGCAAAAAGGGCGTCGGCGATGAGATGTTGGAACAGATCTGCGTCCTGATGCGGGATAACGGGATCACGGCGGCTACGGTAGACTATTATGCCGGGGAAAGCGAAGAGGCGATGACGGCGCTGCTTACGAAGCATGGGTATGCCATCTCGGAAAACATGCTTCCCGAATGTATCATTGTGCAGAGGGATATGGATCAGGAGCAGGTCGAGAAGATCGCACGGTACTCCCATCGGGCAAAGACCCTTTCTTCCCTGTCGGATAAGGATGCGATGGATATGATCCGGCGCTTTCTGGTAAAGAGCGAATACCGGGGTTTTTTGCTCGAGCGCAGCCTGCCGAAGGATTATTTCGCGCTTTCGTGCAGCTGTTATATCGGGGATCCCGGGCATGCGGTTTCCCTGCTTTTGTCTCACAGGACGCCGACCGGCAGGGTCAGGATGGAGTACATCGGTACGCTCTCGGGCGGGGAACAGGACATCCGGCATCTGCTCTGTACGTTCGCAACGTGCGTTTATCGCGACTGTATGCCGGACACCGAGATTGAGATCCCCGTCCGTTCAAAGGAATTGCGCTTTGACCTGGACAAGCTGTTCCCGAACCAGCTGTCGGGGGAGATCAAAGAGGGTGTGCTGATTTTGTAGATTGTTTTTATGGTGCGAAAGGGGACGTAGGTTCCCTTTTGTTTTTC
>JAFSYD010000165.1 GCA_017443685.1 Lachnospiraceae bacterium
TGCTGCAGCGTAAGCTGCGGCTCGGCTACGGGAGAGCTGCCCGCATCATGGATCAACTGGAAAAAATGGGGATCGTCGGCCCGCAGGACGGCGCAAAACCGCGCAAGGTTCTGATGACGCAGATGCAGCTTGCGGAACGTCGTGCGTCAGCCGATTACGGCGAGAGCGCCGATTCGGACGCCGATCCGGACGATTTTGACATTTTTGGCGACGATTGAGTTCATCAGCGATTACTTAAGGAGTTTTATGTTTCTGCCGATCTCGATGGAGGACGTTCAAAGCAGGGGATGGGATGCTGTTGATTTTGTGTATGTCAACGGTGACGCTTATGTGGACCATCCCTCCTTTGGCGCAGCCATTATTACCCGTGTGCTTGAGGCGGAAGGCTTTCGCGTCGCCTTTCTGGCGCAGCCGGACTGGCATTCCGTAAACGATTTCAAGCGCTTCGGAAGACCGCGGCTGGGGTTTCTGGTTTCTTCCGGAAATATTGACTCCATGGTGGCGCATTACACCGCGGCAAAAAAGCACCGCAGCGACGATGCTTACACGCCCGGCGGAAAATCCGGCGCGCGGCCGGATCGCGCCGTTATTGTCTACTGCAACCGGATCCGCGAAGCTTATGGCGATATTCCGATCATCATCGGCGGTCTCGAGGCTTCGCTTCGCCGCTTTGCGCATTATGACTATTGGGACGATAAGATCCGCCGCTCCATTCTGTTTGATTCGCAGGCGGATCTTCTGACATACGGCATGGGGGAGAATGCCACGGTTCAGATCGCCCGTCGGTTGGCTTCCGGCGAGCCTGTCTCCTCGATCCGCGACGTGCGCGGCTCCTGCTATGCGTGCGATGTGACCGAAACGCCCTTGGAAGGCGCGGAGTGTCCCTCCTTTGAAAATGTTTGCGCAAGCAAAAAAGAATATGCGGTTTCCTGCCGCATTCAGCAGGACGAACAGGACGCCGTCCGCGGAAAGCTGATCAAGCAGCGGCACGGAAAAAAGATGCTGGTTCAAAATCCGCCGATGCCGCCGCTGACAACGGAGGAGCTCGATCGTGTCTATGCGCTTCCCTATATGCGCACCTATCATCCTTCCTATGATCGGATCGGCAAAGTTCCGGCCATTGAAGAGGTCCGCTTTTCCATCACGCATAACCGCGGCTGCTTCGGCGCATGCAATTTCTGTTCGATCGCTTTTCATCAGGGGAGATTCATTTCCTGCCGTAGCAAGGAATCCATCCTTGCGGAAGTGAAGCTTTTGACGGAGCTTCCCGATTTCAAGGGCTACATCAATGACATCGGCGGGCCGACTGCAAACTTCCGGCGAACCTCCTGCGACAAGCAGCTCAAAGCCGGTTTGTGCAAAGGGAAAAAATGCCTTGCGCCCAAGGCTTGCCCTGCCCTCATCGCCGATCACTCGGCCTATGTGGATCTTCTGCGTGCGGTTCGTTCGCTGCCGAAGGTTAAAAAGGTCTTCATCCGTTCCGGGATCCGTTATGATTATATGCTCAAAGACAAGGACGACACGTTTTTTCGTGAGCTTGTGAAATACCATGTCAGCGGCCAGTTGAAGGTCGCGCCGGAGCATTGTTCGGCAATGGTCCTCGATAAAATGGGCAAACCGCACATTGAAGCATACATCGAATTCTCCAAAAAGTATTTTGAACTTTCCGGACAGGCGAATAAGGAACAGTATCTGGTTCCTTATCTGATGTCTTCTCACCCGGGCTCCACGTTGAACGACGCGGTTGAGCTTGCTCTGTTCCTGAAAAAACGGCACATCCGTCCCGAGCAGGTGCAGGATTTTTACCCGACGCCCGGCACGATCTCCACGTGTATGTTTTACACCGGGCTGGATCCCTACACGATGCAGCCGGTCTATGTTGCAAAATCACCGGAAGAAAAAGCGATGCAGCGCGCACTGCTGCAGTATTACCGCCCGCAGAACGCTCCGCTTGTGGAAAAAGCGCTGAAATCCTGCGGAAGATTTGATTTGATCGGCACAGAGGAAAAATGTCTCGTGCGTCCGTCAAAGCCGGCGTTCAAAGGACCGCAGAAGCCTCGTTCAAACAATAGGGGAGGAAAGGGAACCTATGGCAAGGGAAAGAAAAGGTAACGCAAAATCTTCTTTTATCACGATCATCCTTCTGATTGCCGCCATTGTGCTTGTCTATTATCAGGGCGGAAATCTCTCGGACTGGCTGAACAATCGTCCCACCGGTGCGTTCCGATATACCGAAGGAACGGTTGCAGTGCATTTTATCGATGTGGGCCAGGGCGCTTCCACGTTGATTCAAAGCGGCAGCGAAGGCATTCTGATCGACGCCGGGGAGCGCGAGTATGCCGATACCGTGATCGATTATATCAAAAGCTGCGGCGTCAAAAAACTGGTTTATGTCGTTGCCTCACACCCGCATTCCGACCACATCGGCGCGATGGCGGATGTGTTGAATGCGATTCCGGCAGAGAATATTCTGATGCCGCGCCTTTCGGAAAGCAATACCCCGACCACAAAAACCTATGAGAACTTGCTGAACGCCGTCCGTAAAAACAAAATCAAGGCGATCGCCGCCAAGTACGGGAAAACCTACGGCATCGAGAACGCGCAGATCGAGATCCTCGGCCCTTTGGTTCAGGATTCCAATCTCAACAATATGTCAGTCGTTTGCCGCCTGAAAGCGTTCTCCACCTCCTTTATGCTGCTTGCGGACGCGGAAAAAGCGGAACTGCAAACGATATTCAAACAGGGTGCTGAGCTTCAAAGCAATATCCTTTTCATGGGACATCACGGCAGCAGTACGTCGATCTATCAACCGTTTTTGAACGCAACCAAAGCAAAGGTTGCCGTGATCTCCTGCGGCAAAGGAAACGATTACGGTCATCCGCACAA
>JAFSYD010000166.1 GCA_017443685.1 Lachnospiraceae bacterium
AAAGAAAGGTTAAGTTTAGAATAAGCAGGTATCAAAAAACGGAGAGGGAATTTATGTTGAACAAACTTGAACGGACATTGGGACGCTACGCCATTCCGCATCTGATCAACTATCTGATCGGCGGCTATGTGATCGGCTACCTGTTTTATCTGATGTATATGATGACAGGCAGGAATATCTTAAGTTATCTGACTTTAGAGCCGTATTTCATCATCCATAATTTTCAGCTTTGGCGGCTTGTAAGCTGGGTTTTGATCCCAGAGGTGCAGAATCCGATCTTTGCGGTCATTATGCTGTTTTTCTATTGGCAGCTGGGGAATATGCTGGAGAATACCTGGGGAACCTTCCGCTTTAATCTTTACATTTTCGGCGGGATCTTCCTTACGATCATCGGCGCGTTTTTGTCTTATTTCGTGTACTATATGCTGACGGGACAGGCAAGTATGATCGCCGGTAATATTTCGACGACCTACATCAATATGTCGATCTTCCTTGCATACGCGGTCACCTTCCCGGATATGACAGTGCTTTTGTACTTTATCATCCCGGTCAAAATGAAATGGCTCGCGGTGCTTTACGGCCTCTGGTTCGTGTGGGTGTTCTTTTCGATCAGCATCGCCGGGAAGATCGCGCTTGTGATGTCGCTTTTGAATTTTTTGATTTTTTACTTTACGACACGCAATTATCACAGTATGTCGCCTCACGAATTCAAGCGAAAGCAGGATTTCAGACGCAAGGTCAACAATGCGAACCGTGCCAGAGGCGGCGCGTCGGGCAATCCGTTCGGGGGGCGTTCCTTTGGCAGCAATCCCTTTGCCGGCGGCAATCCGTTCGGCGGGGCGTCTTCGACCGGAGGGGCGAATGCTTCCGCAGGCGGTGCTGCGCCAGGGCAGATCGCAAGGCACAAATGCGCGATCTGCGGACGGACGGACATCACGAATCCCGAGTTGGAATTTCGGTTCTGCTCGAAATGCAACGGGAATTACGAATACTGCAATGATCACCTTTTTACACATACGCATGTGAAGTGATCTTTCGGTTTGGATACTTTTTTTATCAGCACAAAAGGGTTTTACAATGGCAGACATTACTGAAGTAAAAAAGGATGCGGGTGAGGCGAAGGAACCCGCAAGCAGGAATTTCATCGAAACAATCATTGAAGATGACTTGAGAACCGGGAAAAATACGGCAGTCGTCACGCGTTTCCCGCCGGAGCCGAACGGCTATCTGCATATCGGACACGCGAAGTCGATCCTGCTTAACTATCTGACAGCGAAAAAGTATAACGGCGAGTTCCATATGCGGTTTGACGACACGAATCCGACGAAGGAAAAGACGGAATTCGTTGAGTCGATCCTGGCTGACGTTAAGTGGCTCGGCGTTGACTGGGGCGAGCATCTGTATTACGCATCGGATTATTTTGATCAGATGTATGATGCTGCGGTTAAGCTGATCAAAAAGGGCAAGGCGTATGCGTCCAATCTTTCCGCGGATGAGATCCGCGCCACCCGCGGTACCTTAACGGAAGCAGGTACGAACGATCCGAACCGTGACCGTCCGATCGAGGAGAGTTTGCAGATCTTTTCCGATATGAAGGACGGCAAGTACGCGGACGGCGAGATGGTGCTGCGTGCGAAGATCGATATGTCCTCGGGCAATATCAATATGCGTGACCCGATCCTGTATCGTGTGGCGCATCTTACCCACCACAATACGGGCGATAAGTGGTGCATTTATCCGATGTATGATTTCGCGCACCCGATCGAGGACGCGATCGAGGGGATCACATATTCCCTGTGTACGCTGGAATTTGAAGACCATCGTCCGCTGTATGACTGGGTGGTGAATGAAGTCGGATTTGAGGTGCCTCCGCGGCAGATCGAATTTGCCAAAATGTACTTAACGAATGTCGTGACCGGCAAGCGCTATATCAAGAAGCTCGTCGAAGACGGCATTGTGGACGGCTGGGATGATCCGCGGCTGGTATCCATCGCGGGCCTTAGAAGAAGGGGCTATACGCCCGAGGCGATCGCGAAGTTTATCGAGCTTTCGGGCATTTCCAAGAGCCAGTCGTCTTCGGATTACGCGATGCTCGAATACTGTGTGCGGGAGGATCTTAAGACCAGATTATCCCGCGTGATGGCGGTTTTGGATCCGATCGAGCTTGTGATCGACAATTATCCGGACGACGTCTGCGAGGAACTGGAGGTTGCGAATAATCTGGAAAATGATGCGCTTGGCAGCCGGAAGGTATCCTTTTCCAAGCATTTGTTCATCGAACGGGATGACTTTATGGTCGATCCGCCGAAGAAATATTTCCGTATGTTTGTCGGCAATGAAGTGCGCCTGATGAACGCCTACTTCGTCAAATGCACTTCTTACGAGACCGATGACGCGGGCAGGGTGATCCGCGTACACGGGGAATATGATCCTGAAAGCCGCGGGGGCAACAGCCCTGACGGCAGGAAGGTAAAAGGCACGATCCACTGGGTGGATCAAAAGTCTGCCGTTAACATCGAGGCGCGTTTGTATGACAATATCGTGGACGAGGAAGCCGGTGTTTATAACGAGGACGGCAGCGTGAATGTGAATCCGAATTCACTGATCGTGATGGCTGATGCCGTAGCGGAGGCCTGTGTCGGTGACGCGAAGCCGTATGACAGCTTCCAGTTCGTTCGGAACGGTTTCTTCTGTGTGGACGCGCACTCGAAGGATCCCGCGAAGCCGGTTTTTAACCGGATCGTGGCGTTAAAGAGTTCGTT
>JAFSYD010000167.1 GCA_017443685.1 Lachnospiraceae bacterium
CTTTAACCTCGGGCACGGCGTATTCCTCGGTGGTCGGTCTCCTGGATCTCTACGGAGAGGAATATTTTGCATCGCTCGGCAAGCAGGACGTTGCGATCGAGTCGGGCTCGGTTGCCTTAACGAAGCTGGAAACGGGCGAGTGCAAAGAGATCATGGTCTTAGAGGAGTCCGTTCTTAAGAAGAGGGAGGAAGAGGGATCATCCCTTGAGGTCATCTATCCCGATGACGGCTCGGTACTCGTTCCGTCGCCGATCATGATCATCGATGGCGAGCACAGCGCGAACAACAACATCGCCGCGGCGGAAGCGGTGGAGGATTATTATCTGTCGAAGGAGGGACAGGAGCAGATCATCAAAGGCTGGATGAACACGGCAAGAAGCGATGTGGAAAGCTATCCCTATGACGGCAAGCCCGTTATGGAGCTGGTGGAGAACGCCATCCCCGTGGACTGGGTAAAATGCTATAAAGAGCGGGATGCGATCCGTACGATGTTCCAGGAGTATGTCACGGTACCGCAAGAGTAATATCTATGGAAGAAAAGACGTATTTTGACGTAAAGTGGGTGTTTATCATTGCTGTCGCCCTGTTTTTGCTTGTATTTATGGTGCTGCCGCTTGTATATCTTGTGGCACGCGCCTTTTTTGCTGCGGGGCACTTCTCTCTGTATGGTTTCAATCGGATCTACACCTATCCGATGAACTGGTCGTGCCTGAAGAACACGCGTGTTACCGCGGGGCTTTCCATGGTCTTCGGGGTACTCATCGCATTCCCCTTAGCGTGGCTTGTGGGACGGACCGACCTGTACGGGAGAGGGTTTTTTCGCACGCTTTTCGTCACGACTTATATGGTGCCGCCGTATGTCGGGGCGATGGCGTGGCTGCGCCTGCTTAACCCGACGGTGGGGACGCTGAATGTATTTTTGAAAAATCTCTTCGGGCTGGAGAGCGCGCCGTTTAACATCTATTCCATCGGCGGACTGGTGTGGGTATTAACGACGTTTTACTATCCGTACGCCTTCATTTCGATCTCGCGCGCCATGGAAAATATGGATCCTTCCTTAGAGGAGGCCTCACGCATATCGGGCGCGTCGCCGTTAAAAACCCTTTTTACGGTCACGCTTCCTCTGATGCTGCCCTCCATAGTAGCGGCGGCGCTGATGGTATTCGTGGCGGCGGCTTCCTGCTACGGGATCCCGTCGATCATCGGGGCGCCCGGCAAGATCCATACCGTAACGACCCGGATCACGGAGTACGTATCCATCGGCTCGCAGGAAGGGCTTACGGATGCGACGGCGCTGGCGGTATTTCTGATGCTTGTCGCCTACATGATCCTTTACGTGACGAATTTCGTGATCGCAAAAAAGGAATACATCACGATCTCCGGCAAATCCGTCCGGCCGAATACGGTGGAGCTTGGCAGGCTTCGGCTTCCGGTCACCATTCTGGTCGGCATATTTGCCTTCATCATCGTGATATTGCCGTTTGCTACGGTGTTCGCCACGTCGTTTACGATGAATATGGGCAAGTCCGTCTTTGCTCCGGGCAACGTGACCTTCAAGTACTGGGAGACGATCCTTACGCGAAGCTCGATCCTGCAATCCGCTAAGAACAGCCTCCTGTCCGCGACACTGGCGGCGACCTGCGGGATGCTGATCTGTATCGTGATGGCGTATCTTCTTGTGCGCACGGTCGTTTGGGGACGGAAGCTGCCGGACTTTCTGATCACGGTGGGAAGCGGCACGCCGAGCGTGGTGATCGCGCTTGCGCTTGTCATGACCATGTCCGGGAAGTTCGTCATCAACATCTACAACACGATGATGATCATGGTGGTCGCCTATATGATAAAATATATGATGATGGGAATGCGGACCGTCACCGCGGCGTTCGCGCAGATATCCCCGTCTTTGGAGGAGGCGGCGCAGTCCGCCGGCGCGGGATGGCTTACGCGGATGAAGGATGTTGTGATGCCGCTCTTGCTGCCGTCGATCGTGGCGGGATGGTTCCTCATTTTTATGCCCTGCTTTTATGAGCTTACGATGTCGAATATCTTATATTCCGACCATACGAAGACGCTCGGCGTGGAGCTTTTCATTTATCAGACCTATCACAGCCAGCAGACCGCGTCCGCGCTTGCTGGCGGAATCCTTTTCGTGGTCGTGATCATAAACTTTGCCATGAATAAACTGACCGGGGGCAGGGTATCGATATAACAGGAGGACTTGTATGTCTGTCATTACGATAAGCGATGTGACGAAAGTATACGGCAAAACGACCGTATTAAAGGGCTTCAGCGGAACCTTCGGGGACGGGGAGTTCGTAACGCTTCTGGGCTCTTCGGGCTGCGGGAAGACGACGCTTCTTCGGATGATCGCCGGTTTTGAAAAGGTAAGCTCCGGGAGCATCGCCATCGACGGCGAGGTCGTATCTTCACAGGAGGTGTTTGTGGCGCCGGAAAAGAGGGGCATCGGGATGGTGTTCCAGTCCTACGCTGTCTGGCCGCATATGAACGTGTTCGACAATGTGGCGTATCCGCTGAAGCTTGCACGGATGAAAAAAGACGAGATCCATGCCCGGGTGCAGAAAGCGCTCGAAGCGGTGCACCTGGAAAGCTACGCCAAACGGATGCCGTCGGAGCTGTCCGGCGGACAGCAGCAGCGGGTCGCGCTGGCGCGGGCGCTCGTATCCGAGCCGAAGGTGCTGCTGTTGGATGAGCCGCTGTCGAACCTGGACGCGAAGCTGCGGGAGGATATGCGCTTCGAGATCAAGTTCCTGCAGCGGCAGTACGGGATCACCGTCGTCTATGTTACCCACGACCAGAGCGAGGCCTTTACGATGTCGGACCGCATTTTTGTGATCCATGAGGGC
>JAFSYD010000168.1 GCA_017443685.1 Lachnospiraceae bacterium
ACCTTTTCCCATTCGAAAAGGAAAGCCGTATATCGGGATATCCGGTTAAAATGCATGCTGTTCGGCTATCTGATCTATCTGTACCATCTCCCGGAGTCGGTGGAGGACGAGGCAGGTATTGCAAAGGAAATACTTGCGTCGCTTTCGGATGCGAGTCTCCCCGGGATCCTTGGCGCGGATCATGGACTTCCTCCGCGTGTTGGCGCGGCGGCGGGCATCCGTATAAGGAAGCTTGACATCCCGCATCCGAAGGCGAATGAGCAGCGGCTGCTGTGGCAGGACCTGGCAGAAAATGCCGGCCTTTCTTTCCCGTCAAAGGATACCACAGGCGAGCTGGTATCCAAATACACCTTAAATCCCGGGCGGATCGCGGATGCGCTCTTTGCCGTGAAGCTGATGATGCCCCGGGAAAATGACGGCGTTCTTGACATCCCCCTTTTGGAGGAGCAGATCCGCCGGCTTTCCGCGGCTGATTTCGGGGATACGGCGACAAAGCTGTCTTCCCCCTTCACCTTCGACGATCTGATCGTCGGGGCGAAGAGCCGGCGGCTTTTAGAGCTTGCGGTGAGCCGTATCCGCCATACATCGACGATCAACGACACCTACGGCTTCGGGAGAAAGCTGCCCTACGGCAGGGGCGTTGCGATCGTGCTTTACGGACCTCCGGGAACGGGCAAAACGATGGCGGCACAGGTGATCGCAAAAGAGCTGAACTTAGACATTTACCGGGTGGATCTGTCGCAGATCTCCAGCAAATATATCGGTGAGACGGAGAAGAATTTAGGCACCGTTTTTGACGCGGCCAAGAATTCCAACGCGATCCTGTTTTTTGATGAGGCGGACGCTTTGTTTTCCAAGCGGACGAATGTATCCACCTCAAACGACAAGCATGCCAACGCCGAGACGGCGTACCTTCTGCAGAAGGTGGAGGAGTACGAGGGCGTTTCGATCCTGGCGACGAACAATATGAACAATTTTGACGCGGCATTTAAGCGGCGGATGACGTTTCTGATCCCGGTGGAAGCGCCGGACGAAGTGACCCGGAAAAGCCTCTGGGAGGCCGTTTTCCCGGAAGGAGCGCCGGTGGATCCCATGGTGGATTTTGCTCTTTTGGCGAGAACCTTCGAGCTGACCGGCGCGCAGATCAAGTCGATCGCGATCACCAGCGCCTATCTTGCCGCGGACATCGGCTCGCCCATCGGCTACGAACAGCTGATCGAGGCGGCAGACATGGAGTGTGCGAAGGCCGGGCAGCTGAACGCCGGCGACCTTTTACGAAGCGCTATCTTTTCGGAAATCTGACACGAGGAATGGAACATGAAAGAAAAAAGGCGTAGAATTCCCGTCAACATACGGATCGCCATCCGCATGGCGCTGCTGATCGTGGGGGTGTCTTTGTCTCTGATCTTTGCGGCACTTGCGATCAATGCGAAGAAATATCGCACGGCCCAGCTTGACATATTTAAAATGCGGGGGCGCAATGCCGGCCGTTCGGTTGCGCTGCTTCTGGATTCGAACAAGGTGATCTCTTTTATCGATCAGGTACGGGAGATTTATGAGAATGCGCCGGCTGAGCTAAGGGATACGCCCGCCGACCCGGATGCCATGTACAAGTATGCCGTTGAGGACGGTGCGTATGAGGCTCTTTTTGCTCCCGTAGAGACGCCGGCGTACCTTAAAATGCGGGATGACCTGGAAGAGATGGCGCGGGAGACCGGTGTGATCGACATCAATATCTTTTTTATCGATTATGAGCGGCACCGCAAGGTGTTCGTGATGTACGCCATCGGGGATGAGAAATACCGCGATCTGTACACCGCGCCCGGTTACTGGGTGGATATCTATGATTTTATAGAGGAGTATGCCAAAGGCGGGGATCCGGATTACAAGGGATTCTATACCGATTATATGATCGAGAACAGCAAGGTACGTACGCTCGAATCCATCGTTCCGTATTTTGATCATGCAGCGGGGAATATCTCTACCTTTGTTGCCGTGGAGCAGCGATGGAAGGTGATGGATGACGAAAGAGTCAACTACACCCGCAGATTCTTCTTATCCATGAGTGCGTTTACATTGATCCTAACGCTTCTTTCGGAGGGGGTGCTTCAGTTTGCCGTTATCCGTCCGCTGAACCGGCTGACGGAGAAGCAGACGCGGATGTCGACGGAGCTTGATCTTGCGGCGAACCTTCAGCTGTCGATGCTGCCGGTGCAGACGGCAAGGCAGCTCGGTGCGGATGGATATGACATTCACGCAAGGCTTACGCCGGCCAGGGAGGTCGGCGGGGATTTC
>JAFSYD010000169.1 GCA_017443685.1 Lachnospiraceae bacterium
CGAAGCCGCATCTGGATGCAGGTGTCCGGCCGACGGATTTTCTGAAAAATGAATACCTCGGGCAGACCGGAACATTGCCGCAGGTGCAGCCGGTTTCCGTACAGCCGCAGGCAGTCCGGCCGACGCAGCCGGCAGAACCGATGGTACCGGTGGAGCATACGCAGTCGCTTAAGGCAGCAGGCGTGGCACGGCCTGCGATTCAGCCGGAGATGGTACCGTCGAAGCCGATCCGGCAGGAACAGCCCATACGCCAGCCACGGCACGTTGAAGTGCAGACCGCCGAGCAGAAGGCGCTGCATTCCGGAGATACCTTCCGTATCCCACGGGTAGCACCGGCAGGAGATGTCGAGGGCGTCGGCCTGGAGATACCGGTTGTCAACGCGAGCGGAGCCCCGGCCATGTTTGCGGATACAGCGATGGCGGGAGCCGGAGCGGCTAAGGCAGCAGGTGCGATCACAAAGGGTGCGGCGCAGGCGATCCCGGAGCAGCGGTGGGAGCCGCAGGCACTCACCGGCGATACGAGGCGTCTCGGGAAGTCTGATGTGACGAAGATCGTAGCGGGAGCGAACGACATCCTGCAGAAGACATTAGAACAGTACGGTGACGATGCGTCCGTAGCGCATCAGATCAAAATAGAGCCGCCGAGAGAAGTGGATACATCCGCGCTGGCGGCATCGGTATCGGCGATCCTGGACGGAAACGAAGCTCAGCCGGAGCCGGTAAAACAGGCGAGTCCACAGGAAGAAGCCGTTTTGCAGCAGACGCGCAGGACAGCGCCGTCGAATGCGTTCGTTGACGAGAATGAACGAAAAGCCGAATCCGAGCTGGACGAAATGCTGGCGAAGGCAAAAGATGGCAGCGTCAAAAGCGTATCGCAGGATACAGCGCAGATGGGAACGGCGCCGCACCGGACTGCCCCGGTAACGACGTAACCGGCGCTTTCCGACACGAAAAAGCAAAAGCCGCTGGTTCCCGACGAGCTTCCTCACAAGGACTCAACGACAGACCTTCGCAAAGAACTCGAACAAAAGCTGGAATTGCAGCAGAGCGGACGCATTCCTGCGATCAAGGTGGAAGAGCCGGTTCAGAAGGAGCTGACAAAAGAAGAAAAAGAAATATTTACCTATTTTACACCGATCGGCGGAATGGAGATGGCGCTTTGTCAGGTGCTGACAAGCGCGAGAAACCGTCTGACAAAGGCGAAGGGCTCACAGACCGGCAACATCATCATTCAGGGAGCGGCAGGCAGCGGCAAGACGACGCTGGCGACCAGCCTGATCCGGGTACTGCAGATGGAGACGGACAAGCCGAACCGCAACATCGGACGGATTGACGGCGCGAATCTGAACACAAAGGATATCGCAAAGCTTTTTTCCAAGCTCAATGGCGGGTGTCTGATCGTTGAAAAAGCCGGTGAGATCACCCGGGAAACGACCATGGAGCTGTCGGCAGTAATGGAACACGAAGCGACGGACGTCCTGATGATCTTAGAGGATGGGCGCACGGGCATGGAAAAGGTTTTATCCCTGAATCCGCAGTTTGCGCGTAAGTTCACCGAGAAGATCATTATTCCGGTTTTGACGATAGACGAACTGGTGAATTTCGGGAAAGCTTATGCATCGGATCTTGGCTATGCGATCGATGAGATGGGCATTCTGGCACTCTATGACCGTATTAACCTGATCCAGCGTCTTGATCATCCGACGAACCTCACCGAGGTCAAGGAGATCGTGGACGAAGCGATCGACAAGGCGGAGCGTGGCGGTCTGAAGGGACTGTTTTCCCGGAAGAAGCGGGATGAGGCCGGCAATGTGATCTTACAGGAACGTGATTTTCAGATACAGTAGGAATTATTGGGGAACCAACGACACCATATCAATCATTCAAAGGGGAAAAGAGGAACGACTATGAGAAACTTTACGGAACTCGATATGTATTTGTTCGGGCAGGCAACGAATTACGACATTTTTCGCAAAATGGGTGCACATATCGCGGAGGTAGACGGACAGGAGGGCGTTTACTTTGATGTATGGGCGCCGCATGCGGCAGCGGTTGCGGTTATCGGCGAGTTCAATGGCTGGGACGAAGGATCGCATATGATGGAGCGCCTGACGCCGACGGAGATGGGCATTTATGAGACGTTCATTCCGGAAGCCAAGGAGGGCCAGCTGTATAAGTATCTGATCTATACGCCGGACGGACGGAAGCTGTATAAGGCGGATCCCTATGCGACAAGCGCGGAATTACGGCCGGGTACGGCATCCCGTATCGCGGATATATCCGGGTTCAGCTGGACGGATCATGCCTGGCTTAAGAAGCGCGCGGCGGCAGATCCGTATTATGAGCAGCCGATGGCGATCTATGAGGTGCATCCGGGCTCATGGAAGCGGCATCCGGGCAGGGAGGATGAAGGTTTTTATTCTTATAAAGAGTTTGCGAAGAGCCTTGCGGACTATGTGACCGAAATGGGTTATACGCATGTTGAGCTGATGGGCATCTCCGAGTATCCGTTTGACGGGTCCTGGGGCTACCAGGTGACGGGTTATTATGCACCGACCTCACGGTACGGTTCACCGAAAGATTTTATGTACCTGGTGAATTATCTGCATCGTAAGGGGATCGGCGTCATTCTCGATTGGGTTCCGGCACATTTCCCGAGAGACGCACACGGTCTGGCGGATTTCGACGGACAGGCGTTGTATGAATATGCGGATCCGAGAAAGGGTGAGCATCCCGACTGGGGTACGAAGATTTTTGACACAGGTATGAATGAGGTCAAGAACTTCCTGATCGGCAGCGCGATCAACTGGGTGGAGGAATACCATATTGACGGTCTGCGCGTGGATGCGGTTGCGTCTATGCTGTATCTCGATTACGGCAAGCAGGACGGACAATGGGTGGCGAACAAATACGGCGGCAACGAGAACTTAGATGCGATCGAATTTTTCAAGCACATCAATACGCTGATCACGGGACGCTATAAGGGCGTTGTGATGATCGCCGAGGAATCGACCGCGTGGCCGAAGGTGACCGGTTCCGCGGAGAAGGAAGATGGTCTGAATTTCTCATATAAGTGGAATATGGGATGGATGCATGATTTTATTGACTATATGAGTCTGGATCCGTACTTCCGCAAGGATAACCACAATCGGATGACCTTTGCAATGAGCTACAATGAATACGAGAAATACATTCTTGTAC
>JAFSYD010000170.1 GCA_017443685.1 Lachnospiraceae bacterium
AGACCGATCCTGCCATGCTTGAGCGGCTGCGCGAATTCGGAATGGAGATCATCGTCGTCCCCGAACAGTAATACGCACCGGGGATGCAGTCCCGTTTCTTGTTCACGGACTTTTTCAACGGAATTATCAGGAGCCAAGGAGACTTTTTCTTATGGGTGATTTTACACAATATTTCCTATACATACCGGGCATCGTCATTTTCCTGCTCGGTTCGGGGCAGGTACGTACCTGGTGGTCTGCACACAGCGCGGGTGCGGTCGACGCTGTTGTCCTTCGCTGTGAGCACGTTGTAAAAAAAGACAGTCAGGGACGGGATACGTTCAACTATTACAACACGACCGTGGAATACACCAACCCGAAAACAGATCATAAGGAACAGCACGCCATCAAGACACCAACCGAATACGCAGTCGGCCAGCAGGTTCGGCTGGCGCGTTCGGCTTCCGTCAGCGACGTTTCGATCTTAGACGCGGAGGAGAATGCCGCATTCCATCCGGTTGCCGTCCTGCTCGGCGGCGCACTGATGATCTTACTTGCGCTTTTCCAGAATCAGGGAAAGGAAGTGTATGCCATGATCTGCCTCGCCGCACTTCTTCTCGGCGCGGGGCTTTGCATGATCTATCATTACGCGATGAACGCAAAAAGAAAACTAACCCCCGTCGAAGCGGAGATCATCGACACGTATTCGCGGCAGATCTCCAAATCCACGAAGATCCTGCGCGGCGACAAGTTCACCTATTACCCGATCGTAAAATACAGGATCGGCGGCACAGAGAACATCCTGCGCTGTCACGTCAACGCGGAATCCGAAAAGCGCTTCAAGATCGGTGACACCATAACGCTTTACTATGACGAGGATACGAAGCGCATCAGTGAACAGAAGGCAAAAGTGTCGACATTGATCATCGGGGTCATTCTGGCCGTACTGGGGATCGCGGCGGGACTGTCGATCTTATCGGTACTTGCAGTGTAACAACCCTTGTTTTTCAGGCATAATAATACTGCCTCTCATTTCCCGGGAGGCAGTTTTTCATTCACGCATTTATCCTAAGGATCCAATCAAGTCGACCATCATCGCCGCGGAGATTCGCTTTCTTTTACGCCATAATGTACTTCTCTATCACTTCCGCCACGCCGCAGTGGTTATTGTCGCGTTCCGTTACAACATCCGCCGCGGCGCGGGTTTCGGGCGTGCCGTTTTGCATCGCCACGCCGATATGTGCCGCCGCAAGCATCGGGATGTCATTCGCTTCGTCTCCGACCGCAACCGTATCCTCAGGCGCTGCTCCGATATGCGCCGCCAGCCAGTGCAGGGCGCTGCCCTTATTCTGTCCGTGCGCGACAATCTCCAAAAGCATATTGCTCGACAAAAAGGCATCCACCAGCTCCGGTGCCTTTTCCATCAGATATCGGCCAAACGCCTCAAGGCGTTCCTTATTTGCCCGGTCGACCCCGCTCATTTTAAGCGGACGCATTTCGCCCATCTCCTGCGGACTTACCACACGGTATTCCATGCCGAGGCGGTTGCAGTACCAATGCAGATCCTCATCCTCCCAATGCGGCTCGCAGAGCACCTTCCAGTCATCGTACATCTGCACATGGACATCCTTCTCCAGGGAAGCTTCCGCCACCACGCGTACCGCCTCCGGGGTCAGTGTCTCCTTATAGATGATCTCCTTTGCCGCAAGGTCATAGATCAGCCCGCCGTTAAACGCCGCCAGATAGCAGCCGCTTTTTTCCAATTCCAGCTCTTTTGCCAGGCCGATCGCGCCTGCCAGCGGCCGCCCGGTATTGATGATGACCTTATGCCCCGCCGCAAACATCGCATCCAACGCGTCCCTGTTCCCCTGCGGGATCTGCCGGTCGTCATTTAACAATGTACCGTCTAAGTCTAAGAACAGTGCTTTCATATCAGCTTACCATCTCTGTGCAAATTAACGTATTGCAGGCATCTGTGCCGGCGTTACATCCAACCTAAGCCCTAACTGTTAAAAAAATTTTCAAAAGTGTTCCTAAGTTCGGCGTTGTTCTTTTGGATCCCATCTCCAATTTCTTTCTTGTATGGTAGCACGAATGCGTCCATCCGTCAATTACCACGCACTCTTATTTTGATATATTAAAACCCGGCGGCACCCCGCATCCGCAGGATCCCGCCGTTATGAAAAGAGAGTAATTGAAGATTGTCTGAATAATATCTAATTTTCCAAGGCCGCGATCCCCGCGATGCGGCGCTTGTGCCGCTCATCCTCCGAGAACGGCGTATCTAAGAACGCGTCCACCACGCGCAGCGCGTGCCCGCCTCCGATCACGCGTCCGCCCATCGCTAAGATATTCGCGTCATTATGCAGCCTTGTCGCCTCCGCGGAAAACACATCATGGCAGAGTGCCGCGCGGATGCCTTTATGCTTGTTCGCGGCAATGGATATTCCGATGCCGGTGCCGCAGATCAGGATACCGCGGTCGCATTCACCCTTTTGGATGCTCTCCGCTACCGCGTGCGCGTACACCGGATAGTCCACCGAAGCCGCCGAGTCCGTCCCGAAATCCATATAGGTAAGCCCGCGCTCTTCCAAATGCCGCTTGACCTCCTGCATCAATTCATATCCGCCGTGATCACAACCACGTGCTATCATAATATCCTCCGTACTCACCGCAAAAGGCTTCCCGGTACGGCCGGAACACTCCGGCCGGCGGAACCTTGTGCGTCAAAAACTTTACTCCCCGAAGACCGCAATATAGTCCTTCTGGAACTTTTCGATGCCCGCGTCAGTCAGCGGATGCTTGATCATCTGCTCGATCACGCCGAACGGTACCGTCGCAATGTCCGCACCTGCAAGCGCGCAGTCGATCACGTGGATCGGATTACGAACCGACGCCGCAATGATCTCCGTCTTATAATCGTAGTTTGCAAAGATCTCAACGATCTGCTCCACGAGATCCATACCAACCGTCGAAATGTCATCCAGTCTTCCGAGGAACGGCGATACATAAGCCGCACCTGCCTCTGCTGCAAGAAGCGCCTGGTTCGCGGTGAAGATCAAAGTCACGTTACACTTGATCCCTTCCGAGGAAAGCACCTTCGTTGCCTTAAGGCCTTCCGCCGTCATCGGGATCTTTACAACCATATTCTTGTGGATCTTCGCGATCTCGCGTCCTTCCGCGATCATACCTTCCGCATCCACCGTCGTCGCCTTTACCTCACCGCTGATCGGGCCGTCTACGATCGAAGTGATCTCTTTGATGACTTCGTTAAAATCCCTGCCCTCTTTTGCAATCAGGGACGGATTCGTGGTAACGCCGCAGATCACGCCCATGTCATTTGCTTTTCTGATATCGTCAACATTCGCTGTATCCAAGAAAAATTTCATTGGTATTCTCCTTTTTCAAAAAATGAATCTTAATCCAGCAGTTCTCTTTCTTTTAATGCTGCCTCGATCTCCTTGTCGGACATAACATTCTTCAACGGGATAACGATCGTCCCGTCACCCTCAACGCCGTCAAACGTCTTAAGGAACGTCTTTGCAACCATTACAATGTCATAGTTGCGTGCCGCGGACTTGCCTTCCGACACCGGCGCGTGGCGAAGCTCAGCCAGCTTAATGCCGTTTCTGTCCATTACCTTTTTGATTGCGTTCTCCATCATCAGAGACGAACCTGCACCGTTCGCGCAGCATGCCAATACTCTTTTACCGTCCAATTTTGCCATTGTTGTACCTCCATTCTTTATAAAATTAACGGGATCGGCGGCAGTCTCTCACCGTCGACCCCTATTATACCATATATGTGTTATTTTTGCATCAGATATGTTTTGAAATTATGCAGCCTTTTTCTTCGAGATATGCTCGAGATATGCGTCATAATCTTCCGTGATCAGGAAGTAACCTTCCGGATCCATCTTGTACTCGATCTGCGGCAGTGCGAAAAGGATAACAACTACGATCGCAACACCGGCATACCCAAGATACCGCATCAGCACCGTGAAGATCGGCCATACCGTATCCCAGTCGAACATGCCGAGGTAACCGCCGTACTGTGCCATGCCTACGAAGCCCGCGATGAACGCCGCGCCGAATACCTGGATCAGACCGGATAAGAACGGCAGGATGAGGCAGGCCTTTAATCCGCCCTTCTCGTTCGCTACCAGACCGATGGTCGCGTTGTCGAAGAATACCGGAACGAATCCGCAGATGATGATAACCGGGCTGCCAACAACGATCAGTATAAGGATCGCGATGATCTGTCCCGTTAAGCCTGCAAGGAAACCAAACGTTACAGCGTTGGAATCACCGAAACCGTAGCAAACCGCGCAGTCAACGCCCGGTACGGACGCCGGAAGCAGCTTGTCAGCGATACCCTGGAAGGAAGCGGTCAGCTCCGTAACGAAGGTACGTACGCCTAACTGCAGGATTGCCAGATATACGGCAAACTTCAGGGAAGTATCAAGGATATAGAAACCAAAGTTGTAATCAGCAGCCATCGCCTCGGTCGATACGAAGAAGTCGCGTCCGATAACGATCATGATGATACCGAAGAAGATCGTCATCAGGATAGCCGTACATACCATGTTCTCATTGAAGATGGAGAAGAAGCCCGGCATTTCCATCTCGCCTACCTTCTTGATCTCCTTATCCTTCTTGCCGCCGTTGTTGCCGAAGAACTTATCCGCTACGATGTATGCAAGACGGATACCGAACATCTGCTGATGCGCGATCGCGAAGCCTGCGCCCTCGGTCAGCTCCTGCATCGGCTTAACCGTCAGGTTCGAGCCTACTGCCCAGTAAGCGCCTAAGATAACGGACATAACCGCCAGCATTGCCACATCATTCGAAAGAAGACCCGGCAGTGCGAACATGATCAGCCAATATGCCGTAGCCGCCTGCTGTACCTGTACGTGACCGGTCGTGAAAAGGGAACGGCACTTCGTGATCTTGTTGAAACGTACCAATAAAATATTTACTAAAAATGCGATCAGAAGCAGTGTCAGCGCCTGGGAAAAGCCCTTGCCGAATACTTCTTCCACGCCTGCGGTAACCGCGTTCTGTCCATAATACGGGTCGATAACGCACGCGGTTAAGTTGAAGCGGTCCTTCAAGCCTGCAAGGATCGGGCGGAAGTTACTTACCAACCCGCCGGAACCTGCGTTTAAGATCTGGAAACCGACGATCGCCTTGATCGTGCCGCCTAAGGTGTCATACCACTTCTTGCCCATCAGAGCATAGCCGATCAGGGTCAGAAAACCTACCATATATGGGGCGTTTCGCAGAATATAAGTAGCGAAGAAATCCCATATTGTCAACAAAATGTTCATACTTACTTACCTCCGTTTATCGTGTTTGTGAGTATATATTCTATCCGCTTTGCGCGGGTAAAACCGATATATCGCCGCCCGGCGCGCCGGGCAGCTTATTATTTTAATCTTCCTCGCACGGATATTTC
>JAFSYD010000171.1 GCA_017443685.1 Lachnospiraceae bacterium
CCTCACCATCACCTATCTGTTAAAGGAAGATATCGACGAGGAAGCCGCCACGGACGACGAGGATGAGGACAGCGATGACAGCAGCGATGACGACGATGCCGTTGTCATTACAAGGACCCGCGTGCCCTACGGCCGCAACTTAAGCATCACCGACTATCCGGACGTTGAGCCGATGGAGGGCTGCTATGTATCGTGGGATATTCCGGGCGTAGGAGAAGTCCTTACGGACGAGACGGTCACGGCCTCCTACAAGCGTTACCGCACGACCATTTCCGCCGGGGACGACGGCAAGCAGCACCACTCCGACCTTTTGGTGGACGGCCTGTTCCGGGAAGGGGATACGCTTACCATCGAGCGCACCACCGAGGTGGACGATCCGGAAGCTGCGTTAAAGGAGATCGGCTCGTCGATCGGTACCCACTCCGTTGACTTCGGTACGATAAAGGATTTCGAAACGTTAAAGGTCACCGTGCCCAACGATGGCGCCAATAAGCACACCATCCGCTTCCGCCCGCAGAACCGCCTCTTAAATCTTTCCGGCGCGTCCTACGACCTGTATCAGGTGACCGGGAGCAATCAGAAGAAGCTAAAGTCCACCGGCAAAATGGGCGCATACGACCTGTACGAAGTGGACGGACGGGAGTTTACCTTAAGCCTTGCCCTTGTCGGCGGCGGACACGTGCTGCTGCGCTACGGCGCGATCGCGATCGGCTGCATCATCGCGGCGCTGGTACTTCTCATCCTGCTTGTAAAGCTGGCCGCGAAGCACGGCTACAAGATACCGGAAACGCGCCGCAAGCTGCACGGACACGTCCGTGAGCGGATCGCGAACAAGGAACGCCTCTTCTTCGATGACCGGGCTGCCGCAAAGGAAGCAAAGGACGCGAAGAAAGCCGCGAAAAAAGCAAAAAAAGATGCGAAGAAAGCAAAGGACGGCAAAACGGAAGGAAGCAGCAACATTACCGATAATGCCGCCATCTCAAATGACGGAAACGATACGGTAAAGTAAAGGTTCCGCAGGAAATCGCGGGATAAAATACTACTCAACAAAACAAACGGGCGCGCAGTTGTGAGATTTGTACAATCGCGCGCCTATTTTTTTGTGTATTTTGTTCATCCTATGTCTTTTCATTTGCCGGGAGCGTGCTATAATACAATCACTTCTTGAGCAAAGAAGAAAACATATTGTTTCCCCCTTTAGTATAAAGAACGCGGTGTAGTCCCATCGGGACGGCGCCGCGTTTTTGGTTCATCAATGCCCGATATACCGGAATGCCAGCATCGTTATGTCGTCGAACTGCTCCGCGTCTCCGACGAACGCATCAATGCTTCTTCTTACCGCAGCCACAGCCTCCTCGGGGGACGCCTCCGGCGCTTCGTTCAATGCCGCGGTCAGCCGCGTTTCCCCGAAAAGGGTATCATCCGCATCCGTCGCCTCGGTCACGCCGTCCGTATAGACGACGAAGCTGTCGCCGGGGCACATCCGGAAGGTATGCTCCTTATAATGCATCCCCTCCATTGCCGCCAGCGGAACGGAATGCTTGGATTTTAACAGCTCATATTCCCCGCCGGCGCGCCGCACCGCCGGATATTCGTGCCCGGCGTTGACCGCCCTGCCTTCGCCGGTGGACAGCTCGATCACGGCAAACCATACCGTAACGAAAAGCTCCATCTTGTTCCGTTCGCACAGCGTGTTATTCACGTCGGCAAGCATATCTCCCAGGTCACCGCCCGAATACGCGCGCAGCTTAATGAGCAGCTTCGATATCATCATAAACAGCGCCGCCGGCACGCCTTTGCCGGCCACGTCCGCAATGACAAGTCCGATGTGGTCATCGTCGATCAAAAAGAAATCGTAAAAGTCGCCGCCGACCTCCTTTGCCGGCGCCATGGATGCGTAAATGTCGAACGTCTTGCGCCCTGCAAACGGCGGAAAATCATCCGGCAGCACAGCCGCCTGAATGCCCCTTGCGATCGCAAGCTCCGTCCCGATCCGCTTGTTCTCCGCAGTCATCTTCGTCAGCCGGTCAATATAATCGAGGGTATCCTTTTCCATTTGAGCGATCGACGCCGCCAGCGTATCGATCTCGCTGATCTCGCTCAGCCCCGCAAGCACATCTTCATTGGCCCGACAGCTCTCCCTGGCAAAACGCTCCGCCTCCCTTGTCACGATGTGCATCGGCCGGACAAACTGCTCCCGCAAAAAGAAATAAGCGGAACATGAGGAAGCGATCGCAAGCAAAGCCGTCGCGACGACAACATGTAAAAGGAATCTCCGCCGGCCGGCTACAAGCTCCTCCATCGGCCGCTGCACGCAGACGATCGCGGCAACCTCCCCGCTGCTGTTATCCAGCGGGATCAGCGACGTGATATGCGGCTCCCTCCCGCCAAGACTATTGGTGCGCAGGACCGACCCGCGCTTAAGACCGTTCTCATAGATATCCCGGTACACATTCAAATATTCTTCGTTCGTCGTCTGGTGGATATATCCGATCTCCCACGGATCGTAGCCGCTTTTCGCGTTCGCCACGGATACGACCGTCCGGATGGCGGCGTAGGTATCGTCAACCGGCACGATCACGTAGATGAGCGTCACGTCCTGCTTTTGGCAGAGGAGATTTAACCGTGAACGCATTTCGGCGTACCCGGCGCCCTTCCCATCCGTCGCAAGATACTCTTCGATCCGGTCGCCGTCTATAAGAATTTCCGCGGTCTCAGCCGTGCGGAAGGCAGATTCGTTGTATTCCCCGGTAAGAGACGCGGTAAACCGGGCATAACCGACCCAGCTTTGGATCGCCCCGAACAACAGCAGCAAAAAAATCGTGCCGCTGATGATGCGAAAAGAAAGCCCCCGCATGTATTTTGGGATTGTTCTGGCTTGTTTCATTCTTCCCCCTACTGATATTCCCGGACATCCGCCGAAAAGATCACGCCCCTCTCCTTCGGGCCTGACAGATGATCCGGCAGTCTGACCGCGTCCGGCCGGCGCGCATACAGCATTTTATCAAGCTTTTACCCTCGATTTTCATTATACAGGAAACAGCGGTGAATTACCATCTGTTTTCACATGCACTTATTTTCATCAAAAAAAAAGCAAATTTTCACAAAACAACGCTATTGACATTCGCACCATTTTTTTTATACTTGAATAATAGGGAAAACTTATTGTTGCAGGAGCAGTTTTGGTTGTGTGAAACGGTTCCGGATATTTAACGGAGGTGAAGGGTTATGAAAATTTCGGAGTATGATGCGTTTGGACCATGGATCTACAAGGTGGATGAGAATCACGAGATCCCAAAGTATTTCATCCCTTATGTGGACGAGAGTGACGGCGCGTTATTCCGGCTGAAGGTGCCAAAGAAGATTGAGCGGCGTGACGCTACGCCGGATATGGATCTGTACGAGTATCTGATCAATGTATATGACAACCGCATCGAATTGATGCAGATTGAGGAAGCCGGCGGCATCCGAATGCAGAAGGTGCCTTATGACAAGATTTGCGCAGTTACCGTGTTCCGTGAGCTGCTGCAGGGCATTCTTACCGTATATCTCGGTGATGATACCTTCACTTTCAGTTACAATGCCGTTTCGCAGGATCTGATCATGGAGATGGTCAGCGTGATCCGCAAGGGCTATCAGGAGGATCGCGGCAATACCGATCTTCTTGCCGCTGCATATGATCCGCTGCAGCTGAACTTGGACGACCTGTTCTTCATCAATGAGTGGGTACGTCTGGAGCCGGCGGAGCGCCCGATCATTCACAGCGCATATCAGCCGGAGAAGGCAATCCCGAACAGCGAAGAGCACAAGGTCTGGGGTGCGCTTCATATCAAGAAGGATCAGGAGTGGATCTTACTTACGAAGCTGGAAGCATACTCTTTCGAGTATCTGTATCTGCCGCGCGTTGCTTCGGTGAACATCGACACCAAGGCAGGATCCCGCTATGAAGGCGTTGAGAAGATGAAGATCTCTTCCGGGAACTACTCTCTCGAGATGTACTATTCTTCCGACAACAAGGCGATCGAGGCACATTACAAGGATTGAGCTGCGGCATAGAGAATATCGCATAAGAACAGGGGCAGTCGCTTAGGAACTGTTAAGAATTATCTTTTAAATTTGGCGCAGGATTCGCGCTCAGATGCAAATCGAAAAATC
>JAFSYD010000172.1 GCA_017443685.1 Lachnospiraceae bacterium
CCGCCATGTGAAAACGAACCTCGCAAAAGAACCGATGACCGAGCTTACGGCTGCGGCATATTTGAAAGAACAAAGGGAAGCGGTTGAAGACTATCTGGATGAGAGCTTCGATACGATCGCGGCTTACGGTGCGAACGCGGCGATGATGCACTACAGCGCGACGGAAAAGTCGCACGCAAAGCTTCAGCAAAAGGGATTCCTTCTGGTGGACAGCGGTGCGCATTATCTAAACGGGACGACGGATATTACACGTACGGTCTGTCTTGGGAGCACCTCAAAGGAAGAGCGTTTCGCCTACACCCGGGTGCTTAGGGCTTCGCTTAGGCTGATGGCAGCGCATTTTCCGAAGGGGACATATTCGCAGAATCTGGATATCCTGGCACGCGGACCGCTTTGGGATGAGGGACTGGATTACCGCTGCGGAACGGGACACGGGGTCGGCCATATATTAAACGTGCACGAGGGGCCGAACGGCTTTCGGGCGAAGGTCAATGACGCGTATCCGCTCTGTGAGCTTAAGCCCGGGATGATCACGACGGACGAGCCGGGACTTTACGAGGAGGATAAATTCGGCATCCGCATCGAAAACGAGCTTCTTTGCGTCGAGGATAAAAAGACGCAGTACGGGCAGTTTTACAGCTTCGAGGTGCTTACCATGGCGCCGATCGATCTGGATCCGGTGGAGACATCGATGCTGACGCAGTATGAAAAAGAGACATTAAACGCGTACCATAAGCGCGTATATGAGACATTGGCACCGCTGCTTTCCGAGGAGGAAGCGGAGTGGCTTTCCAAAGAGACGAGGGCAATATAGTGAAAAAATTATTACTGATTGACGGACACAGTATTTTAAACCGGGCGTTTTTCGGACTGCCGGATCTTACGAATGCAAAGGGCATACATACGAACGCGGTGTACGGTTTTTTAAACATTATGTTAAAGCTGATAGATGCGGAGCAGCCCGGGTATCTGACCGTGGCTTTTGACGTGCATGCGCCGACCTTCCGCCATAAGCTCTATGAGGCGTACAAGGGGACGCGGGGGGCGATGGCACCGGAGCTTAAGCAGCAGGTGCCTATGATGAAAGAGATGCTGCACGCAATGGGTATTGTCACGGTCGAAAAGGAAGGCCTGGAAGCGGATGACATCTTAGGCACGCTTGCCACGCGGGCGGCGGCCGAAGGGATGGAGGTCGTCATCGTAAGCGGCGACCGGGATCTTTTGCAGCTTGCCGGGGAGCATATTAAAATATCCATTCCGAAGACAAAGAAAACGGGAACCGAGATTGAGAACTATTATGCCAAAGACGTCCTCGAGCAAAAAGGCGTGACGCCGACGGAATTCATTGATGTAAAGGCGCTCTGGGGCGATACCTCGGACAATATCCCCGGCGTGCCGTCCATCGGAGAGAAGACCGCGACCGCCATCATACAGCAGTACCATACGGTAGAGGAGGCCATCGCGCACGCGGATGAGGTGCGTCCGCCGCGGGCTTCCGCGAATTTGAAGGAATACGCAGAGCAGGCGCTGCTTTCCAAGACGCTTGCAACGATCGAGATCAATGCGGATGTGGATTACGATATCGAAAGCGCGAAGCTTGGCGAACTGTTTACCCCGGAAGCATATCTGCTTTGCAAGGAGTGGGAATTCAAGAATCTGATGTCCCGCTTCGAGGGGGCGGCAAAGCAGAATGACAAAGCGGCGGAAGAAGGTTTTGTATCGGTTGCTTCGGTTGAGGAAGCGGCTGCGGTGATGAAGGATTTTGCCGCGGGGGAGCCGGTTGGCTGCTTTTTGCATGAAAAGGACGGGAAGATAGCGGGACTTTCGCTGTCGGACGGCAGGAAGGCTTTCTGGTATCCGTTAGCCGGGGCAGAGGAAGCGAAGAGATTGTTGTGCCAGGTGACGAGTTTGTTGGCTGTCGCGGAGGACGAGGCAGTTAATGTGATCGGAGCCGGTGTCTCACCAAACAATACGATCTTGGCTGCGCGGGACTTAAAGGAGCTGCTCTGGATCGCGCAGCGGGGCGGCTTTGCTGATGAAGTGTTCGATACGGCGCTGCAGCGGTTTGATTTTTCGGCAGTTTTTGACACCTCGGTTGCGGCATACCTGATCAATCCGCTGGCGAAAACCTATACGACAGAAGACATTGCACGGGATGTGCTCGGGATTTCCGTCCCGTCGGAGACGGATCTGTTCGGAAAGGTCAAAATGCAAAAAGCCTATGACGAGCTGCCGGAGGCATTTTTCAAATATGCCTGCTATGAAAGCATGGTGGCGGCGAAGGCAGTTGGAAGCTTAAACGAGGTACTTAAGCAGGCAGGGATGAAGCAGCTGTATGATGAGATCGAGCTTCCGCTGGTATTTACCCTGTTTGCCATGGAACGGGAAGGGTTCGCGATCGACGGCAGCGCCTTAATGGAATACGGGGAATCCTTAACCGGGCGGATCGGAGAGCTCGAAAAGAGGATTTATGAGGCGGCAGGTGAGGAATTCAATATCAATTCCCCGAAGCAGCTTGGCGAGATATTGTTCGGCAAGCTAAAGCTGCCGAACGGGAAGAAGACCAAGAGCGGTTACTCGACGGCGGCGGATGTGCTCGATAAGCTTGCGCCGGAATATCCGATCGTATCGGACATCCTGGAATACAGGCAGCTTGCAAAGTTAAAATCCACCTACGCGGACGGACTCTTTGACTGTATCGACGCGGACGGGCGGATACGGACGACCTTCCAGCAGACCGTTACGGCGACGGGCCGGCTGTCTTCAACGGAGCCGAATCTGCAGAATATCCCGATCCGGATGGAGATCGGCAGGCAGATACGGAAGGTGTTTTTGCCGAAGGACGGGTATGTGTTTGTGGATGCGGATTATTCGCAGATCGAGCTTCGGGTGCTCGCGCATATGTCGGGTGATGAGAACCTGATCGAGGCGTACAGGGAGAATAAGGACATCCACCGTGCGACGGCGGCGCTTGTCTTCCATAAACCGTTTGACGAGGTGACGGAAGCCGACCGGCGGAGCGCGAAGGCGGTCAATTTCGGGATCGTTTACGGGATCAGCTCCTTCGGTCTGGGGCAGGACCTGGACATCACGAGACAGGAGGCACAGAAGTATATTGACGATTATTATGTCGCATATCCGCGGCTTAAAACCTTTTTGGACGGCGTCGTCGAAAGTGCGAAGGAGACGGGATTTTCCTTCACGATGTACGGGCGCAGACGGCCGGTGCCGGAATTGTCATCGAGCAATTTTATGCAGCGGTCCTTCGGGGAACGCGTGGCGATGAATTCCCCGATCCAGGGCACTGCGGCTGACATCATCAAGCTTGCCATGCTGCGCGTGCACAAGCGTTAAACCGGGGAGGGAAGTCGCTCCAGGCTGATCC
>JAFSYD010000173.1 GCA_017443685.1 Lachnospiraceae bacterium
ACGTTTGTAAGTAACTGTTCAGCAGCGCGAAGCATTGTCTACACTTCGTTACGGTCGGCGCAGAGCAATCGTCCACTGGACGATTTGCGCCTGCTGAGCGACTGCCCAGAAACGTAAATCTATCGGGCGAGGCATCAACTTTCAATGGCACAAGCCTTGATGCCTCGCGTATCTGTTCAGCCTGCTGAACAGATACGTTTGTAATAATTGATCAGGCACCCGTCGGTGATGATCTCCCTTTCGTCGTCGGTCAGCGCGTCGAGGTGAAGCGTAAACGCCGTTAACCCCCCGTCCTTTATCACGTAAGCCGGAATATCGCTAAGCTTGTCCGCAACGGCTTTCTTTATCTCGGGCACAAGGATGTAGTCGCCGTTCGCAAACGGCAGGTCACCCTTTTCGATGATAAACGGCAGCATACCCCAGTTAATGAGATTCGAACGGTACCGCTTCGTCGCGTACTCATTCGCAATATTCGCCCAGCCGCCGAGCACCTTCTGGCAGGACGCCGCCTGCTCACGCGCGGAACCGTCTCCCGGCTTGGCCGCGAAAATGACGGAACCGATGCCGATGTTGCGGCGCTTGATATCCGGGAATTTCGTATGGATCGCATCCATTACATCGTGGATCTCCGGAAGTGCTTCTCCCGGACAGCTGTCCGCTTCCACTGCTCTTTGCGCTTTCTGTACCTCTTTTGCTTTACCGACATAGGCCGGATCTTTTCTTGACAATGTAAATTCTGCCAGGCCGAGCGGGTTCGAACGGTAGGAAGATGTCTCGCCCGACGGGATCAGCTCATCGGTCGTCGTGACGGGATCGTGAATTTCCGCAACCACTTTTAAAATGAGGTTCTCCGGCAGCTCCACCATTGCCGGCCAATCCTTGATGTTCGGTCCGAACCTGACCTCTGCCGAGGGATCCGCCACGCCCTTGCTGTCAAAAACACGGTTCTTATATATGCGTCCGTCAAAATGGTATTTCGGCTTGCCATAGCTTGCATCGATCTCATCCGCGCCGGTTAAGTAACCCTTGTTCGCTGCCGTTGCGGCGATCGAGCGTGCATCCATCAGTGCAACGGACGCGATCTGACCGTTCTGCAGCTTCGAGCCTTCACGATTCGGGAAATTCCGTGTCGAATGCCGGATCGAAAATCCGTTGTTGCCCGGCGTATCGCCCGCACCGAAGCAAGGTCCGCAAAACGCCGTTTTGACGATCGCGCCTGTCTCCATCAGGTCCGCCATACAGCCGTTTTTCACAAGCTCCATATAGATCGGCGTGCTTGCCGGGTACACCGAAAGCGTAAATTCGTCCGGTCCGATGCTCTTTCCGCGAAGGATATCCGCCGCATCGGTGATGTTTTCAAAGCCGCCGCCCGCACAGCCCGCGATGATGCCCTGATCGACATACAGCTTCCCGTCACGCACCTTATCCTTAAGGGTAAAATCCACCTGTCCGTCCAGACTTACGGCGGCGCGTTTTTCCACATCGTCCAAAATATCCATCAGATTCGCCTTTAATTCAGCGATCGTATAGGTGTTGCTCGGATGGAACGGCATGGCGATCATCGGACGGATCGTCGACAGATCGATCTCGATCATCCCGTCATAATACGCCACTGCCTGTGGCCGAAGCTCCTTATAATCCTCCGGGCGTTCGTGGATCTCATAGTATTCCTTAACCTTATCATCCGTCACCCAGATTGACGACAGGCAGGTCGTCTCCGTCGTCATCACGTCCACGCCGATCCGGTAATCCACGCTTAAATTGGCTACCCCGGGACCGACGAACTCCATTATCTTATTTTTCACATAACCTTTTTCAAAAACTTCTCCGATAATCGCAAGCGCGATATCCTGCGGCCCCACGCCGGGATTGACATTACCGGTCAGATAGATTGCGACCACATCCGGCATATCAATATCATAGGTCCTTCCGAGGAGCTGCTTAACGAGCTCCGGTCCGCCTTCACCCATCGCCATCGTCCCGAGCGCACCGTAACGTGTATGGGAATCCGAACCGAGGATCATTTTCCCGCCGCCCGAAAGCGCCTCCCTGGCATATTGGTGAATGACCGCCTGATGCGGCGGAACATAGATCCCGCCGTAGCGTTTCGCGCAGGACAGGCCAAACATATGGTCATCCTCGTTGATCGTTCCGCCGACGGCACAAAGACTGTTGTGGCAGTTCGTCAGCACATACGGGATCGGGAACTTCTCCAGGCCGGATGCCCGCGCCGTCTGGATGATACCGACATAAGTAATGTCATGGCTCGTTAATTTGTCAAACTTGATCTGTAATTTCTCGTCACTGCCCGACGTATTATGGTCTGTCAAAATGCCGTATGCGATCGTGCCCTTTTTCGCCGAGGTCCGGTCTGCCGTAATCTGCGCTTTTTTCATCTGCCCGACGCCATCCGCGTTATCGGCATAAACTTCCGTGCCGTTTACCAGATAAGCACCGCCTTCGAATAATTTCATTTGTGTTTCCTCCTGTTCTCTTCTGCCTTCAGTTCCTCTTCCGCTTCCTTTTTCCAGTCGAAGTATTCCGCGTCAAGATTCGCCGATATCTCCGCCAATTCTTCGTCACTGATATCCTGTGTCAGCCTTTCTTCCTTCTGCGTATCGCCATGTCCGTCCGCGATCGATTCGCTGCTCAATGTCTCCGCGATCACATCTGCGCCGATGGTATCGATGTCGATCTCATTCCATAGAGCTTTCTCGCCCGACGGGCTTGCAGGATCCGTTTTCGGCGGAAGCTCGGGCATTTCGATTCCCTTCTTTTCAAAATATGCCTCGTTGATCTTGATCTCCGGTACGATGTCCGCGTAATTCTTTTCTTCCAAAGGCGGCGGTGCATCCCCTCCGCCGATCGCCTCGATCAGCTCCTCATTGACGCGGATATCCGCCTTCACATGCGTATACGGACCCGGCTCCGGCGGCTCATCTTGTTCCTGCTGCTTCTCTTTTTCCCTCTTCCGGTTCGCTTCATCGATCAGCCTTGTATACATTTCATTATCCATCAGGCCTTCCAGCTGGCTTTTCAGCTCCAGCTCATTCGTTTTGACCTGTTGGAGTTCATTTTTCATACGCTCCTCAAAATCCGAATACATCAGCTCCATATTGTCCCGGATCAGACGCATCACATCCTGCAGTTCTGTCAAAGAACGCTCGGTATACATAATGGACGCCGCGTAAATATCCTCGGCCCGCTTGTTCGCCTCGTAAATTCGCTGCTCGTTCTCGCGCCGTATCTTGAGATCCGCCTTTTGACGGCTCTGCACGGTCAGCTCGTATTCCCCCATCATATCGTACATACACTGCTTCAGTTCGCGCAGCTCGTCGATCACTGTGCTTTTATCCACAACGATCTTCTGTCCGCTCGCGTCAAAGGACGGAGCTTTTGAAAAAAGAATATGCATTTTGCGCAACGCCTTTTCAGTGCGGTCCACCGCTCCCATAGATGCCTCCTGCCTTGCCTGTCAGCGGCTTTTTGCCGCAGAATTCCGATAATTTCTATTCGAAGGGTTCCAAAACCCGATCCAATATCCCGTGCAGATACGCGATCAATACGCCGTAATTCGTCACCGGCACGCCTGCTGCCGCTGCCGATGAAATACGATAACGCATCTCGCGGGGATTCAACATACAGCCGCCGCAATGGATCACCAGATCATATTGCGAAAGATCTCCGGGAAACTCTTTTCCGCTCGTGAATGTATAGGAAAATGATCTGCCCGTGTGCTTTTCGATCCAGCCCGGCAGCTTTACCGTTCCGATATCTTTGCATTGACGATGGTGTGTACAGCCCTCCGCCAGCAGTATCCGTGCACCTTCCGGCAAGGTATCAAGCGCCCGTGCACCTTTTGCCTGTGCCGCAAGGTCACCCTTATAACGCGCCTGTAAGATAGAAAACGAAGTCAGCGGCAGCGTATGCGGCACGATCTTTGCCACCGCACCGAAAGCCTGCGAATCCGTCACCACCAAAGCGGGGGGCTCTTTTAACAGCCGAAGCGCTTCCTCCAGACCGGTCTCCTTTGTCACGAGCGGATACGCGCCGTGTTCGATCAGTTCGCGGATCACCTGCTGCTGCGGCAGGATCAGCCGCCCTTTCGGTGCCGATTCATCGATCGGTACGACCAAAACAACCGTATCGCCGGGCTTAACGAGATCCGACACAAGCCGGTGTGAACGTTCCTCTTCCTTATATATGGAAGCTATCGTTGCACGAAGCGCGTCTGCAGAAAAGCTTTCCATCCTTGTGCTGTATAAGATCACGGGTGATGCCGCCATATCATCATCATCGAACTGCCCGGTATTGCGGACCGTTTTCGCCATCACCGCTCCCTGCTCCTTCTTTGGGAGACTTTCCGCTTTGTTCAGGATCACAAGGTAGGGCACGCCGCGCTTTCGCATTTCGCCGATCAGTTCTTTTTCCAATGTGAAATCAAAGCTGTCTGTCCGTGCGTCCTTCGCATCGATCACAAGCAACGCGATGTCGATCCTCCGTAAGATCTCTTTCGCTTTTATGATGCGCTTTTCACCGAGTTCGCCCGTATCATCGAGACCGGGTGTATCGATCATCACAACCGGCCCGATCGGTAAAAGCTCCATTGCCTTCATGACCGGATCGGTCGTCGTGCCCCTGATATCGGAAACAACAGCCGCGTCCTGGTTCACCAGCTGGTTAAATATGCTCGACTTCCCGGCGTTCGTGCGGCCGAACACTCCGATGTGCACACGCTCCGCCGACGGCGTATCGTTCAATCCCATACCCATCTTCCTTTCGTGACAATAATCTTTAAGAGTATACCACAAAACGACGAGGAAAACACAAAATAATTTGTGTTTGACGACCGTATGCGATAACGGTCGCTCTGCGGCCGTTATACCACATTAGCGGCGAGGAGAACAGAAATATATTTTACGTTCGACTACCCGGCAGAATTCAGCTTGCCATAAAGATAGTGGTCGCG